>CAZEWU010000037.1:0-8624 GCA_964516155.1 uncultured Caldisericota bacterium | reverse complement strand
GTGTGGAGGCGCTCCTGGCGGCAGAAGTAGCAACCGGCCAGGATTATGTCCTGGTTCATGACGGCGCCCGTCCGATTCTCCCGGAGAGACTTCTACAGAGATTGCTTGCTCCTGCAGAAACATTGCAGGACGTCACAGCGCCTGCCGTCCTGCTGGTTGATTCGTTGCGCCGCAGGACGGGAGAGACGACGGAGTGCGTTGACCGGCATGGCATGATGGCGGTTCAGACCCCTCAGTTGTGCCGGATCGGAGCATTACAGCGCGCTTATGACGTCTTGCCGGATATAGGAAGGTATGGCGATGAAACAGCGCTCGTAGAGGCTGCCGGCGGAACAATCGGGTTTACGGAAGGAGATACCCGGAACATCAAAGTAACAGTACCTCAGGATGCAATCCTTGTTGAAGCGATCCTTCGCTCCGGCATGCAGGTTATCACGGGATTCGGGTACGATATCCACCGCTTTGTTACCGGCCGTCCGTTGTTACTGGGCGGGGTCGGCATTCCCTCTGATGAGGGATTGGAGGGAACATCGGATGCCGATGCAGTCTTGCATGCTCTCATGGATGCCATTCTCGGATGTGCCGGGGCTGGAGATATCGGTGCGATGTTCCCATCCTCGGATCCTCAGTATGAAGGGATCGACAGTACCCTTCTTCTGCGGCGTGTTCTTGCGGAGAAACAGGTGCAGAACTTGAGACTCTGTTCGGTAGACATAACCATTGTGGCTGAGAAACCACACCTGGCTCCCTACCAGTCTGTCATTCAGAAGCGATTGGCGTTTTTGTTAAGACTTCCTGCTTCCCATGTCAATATCAAAGTAACGGGGAATGATGCAATTGGATGGATCGGACACGGCGAAGGAATCGCCGCTCTGTGCGTCGTTAACGCCCTTCGAAAACAATAAATGCCGTACGCCGAGCGCTTGTCGCAGAAGCCTTCGGCATTGCCCGCCATTTCCAGCTCCAGTTGCATCGGACCACGGCACATGTTTCACTCAGTACTGTTGCTTCCTTCCGGACCTGGCAGAGTTCAGAGCTTCCCATTGCATGGCTTGCAGCTTTCAACGCTTTCCACGGAAGCCGTTTCAAAAGCATCCACTCCGCACACTCAGCATGGATCCCGGTAAGCGGATTCCGGGCTGCAGGGCACCGCTATCTCCCCATCCCGTACGGCTTCAGTAGTATAGATACTGAAGCCGATATCGTCAATAGCAGAAATCTATTGCAGTTTTGTGAGTGAAACGTCAAGCTGACTTGTCTTGCCCTTTGTAACAACCGCTTCCCCTGACCATGAGAGGTACCCCGGCAGTTCCAGGTCAATTTCGTGCGATCCTTCTGTGAGTGTCGTGAACGTATATGGCGTGATCTGGCTGGTTGCTTTTCCATCAACAGTGATGGATGCTCCTGCCGGATCGCTTGTTATCGAGATGCCGCCCAGAGATTGAACAAAGTTGTACTGTTTTGACAGTGCAGTGCCTTCCTGGACGGAGATTGTGTCGGTAATATCTTTACTGCCCTCAAGATGAAGTTTGAGAACATAGCTGCCAACGGGGAATGAATCAAGCTTCAGGGGAGTAACGCCATAGGCTTTGTCGTCAATGGTGACCTGAGCTCCTGCCGGGCTGGAAGAGATATTCAGTTTTCCGAATGCCTGGACAAGGGTGAAATCCTGCGAAGCCTGTGTGCTGTCGGAAAGGTCGACTGTGCGGGTAATCTGCGCGTAACCCTTGAGAGATACGGCCAACGTATAGTTACGGGGTTTGAGGCCTGTCAGTGTCAACGGCGTGATTCCCTTGGAGACATTGTCCAGGAGGACCGTCGCTCCTGACGGGGTTGATGTTATAGAGAGCGAGTATGCTGCATGGGCAAGGTTGGCAATGATCTGCGTCGTATTGCCACCGGTCGTCACGGCAGTGCCGTTCCAGGTTTGCCAGCCGTCAAGTGTTATTTGAATCGTGTGCGTTCCCGGAGCGACCTTTGAAACGACAAGAGGGGTTGTTCCCAGCTGCCGGCTATCGAGAGAGACCATCCCTCCTGCAGGAAATGAACGGACGTTCAGGCTGGCGCTGCTGTAATGAATGATGAGAAATATTCCCGCTATGACAGCCAGAATCAGGATGCTGCAGAGAAGAATAACAGTTGATCTCCGCATCCGTGGCCGCGACGTCGGCGTCGGAGAAGGTGCAGATTCTGATGTCTTCGCGATGCGTTGCTCCTGAAGGTTGCCAAGGAGCTCGTCAATACGGTCTGGACCTGAAGGATGATGAGTATCAGCCATGATAACACCTCCGTTGACTCAGACGTTCCAGTGCTATTTTCAAAACAGTCTCTGCAATGTTACTTTGTGGCTGAGCCGCATTGATAAGAACAAAGCGGTCTTTCTGAGATTTCGCCATCTCTAGGAATGCCGATCGAACAGTATCGAGAAACGCTCCCCGTTGTTCGATCCGATCAAGTTTTGTCTTGCGTGCCAGAGAGACAGCCGGATCAATGTCAAGAAGGAACGTCAAGTCCGGACACAGCCCGGATGTTATGACATTCATCAGCCGTTCCACCCGTTTTTTTCCCAGGCCCCCGCCGATCCCCTGATAGGCGATCGAGGAGTCAGCAAAACGTTCTCCTATGACGATTTCCCCGCGTTTCAGGGAAGGCTGGATAATCTCGTCAATGTCCTGGCGCCGGTCTGCTGAGAACAGAAGAAGCTCGGCAAAGGGAGACAGGGGAAGCCCATCTTGTGTGAGGAGAATGGGACGCAGTTTCTGTCCCAGCTCTGTTCCTCCGGGTTCGAAGGTATGTTTCACACGGTACCCTCTGTTTTTGAGGGCTGCTTCCAGCAGGCCAGCCTGCGTACTCTTGCCGCATCCATCGATGCCCTCGAATGTCACAAAGAATGATAGCTGCTCCATAGCGTTATGCCGGCCCCCCGGCTGGTTTCATCTGCGGAGAATAGACGACGACCCGACGAAAAGGCTCGACGCCCTCGCTTTCGCTGAATAGCCCGAGACGCTCGGCCAGCCGGTGCTGCAGGCGCCGCTCGAATGCGTTGGAATACGGAAGATCACGCGAGGATGACGCCGTAAGTGCTTCTTTCATCAAACGGACCCATTCCGCGTACTGCGTCTTGTCGACGGACATCAGATGCGTACGTCTGAGAAGGTCTTTGACCGCAGCCAGACTGTTCTTGCTGGTTGTGTACAGCGGAAGGCCAAGGGCCTGTGCCTGCTCCACCATAAAGGGTTTTTTGTTGGCCAGAGTATCGCTTATCAGGACAAGATCCGCGTCGTCCATCGCGTGAACGACCTGGATGTTTGTATGCAGGCTGTGCGAAGCTCGTTCGATGTAACTCTGGCTGATTCCCTGGACATACAACCGGACGGTGGAATCCTGTGTCCATATCTGGTCCGCATCGGGCATTGCTGCCTGCTGAGTCTCCTGATCGGGGGGCTCGATGGTGAATTCTTTTCCCTGCGTTCTCCTGCGTATTTCTGGATGGACATCAAAGCCACGCAGGACTTTGTCCACCGTCTCGGCAAGGTCGCGATAAATAGCCAGAACGTCCCGCTCTTTCATTTCAACGAGGACGTCGAAAGAGGGCGCCGCTTTTCGTTCCAGGACGCTTTTCTGCGTTCCCCTCCTCTGTGCTTCCTCGTCGCTGAGCGTTACTGTCTGAATGCCGCCAAGGAGATCAACGAGCGTCGGGTTTGTGATCAGATTGTTCAGATCATTACCATGTGCTGTCCCGATGAGTTCGACGCCTCGTTCGGCGATCGTGCGGCAGGCCTGCGCTTCTTCAATCCGTCCGATCTCGTCAATGATAATGACCTCCGGATTGTGGTTCTCGACCGCCTCGATCATGATATCATGCTGCTCCTTGTTGATCGGAACCTGCATACGCCGTGCTGTTCCAACACCCGGATGTGGGATGTCGCCATCTCCACCGATCTCGTTACTGGTATCGACGATGACGACGCGTTTCTTGAGCGTGTCCGCGATATATCGGGAGGTCTCGCGCAGAAGAGTCGTTTTTCCGATGCCCGGTCGTCCCAGGATAAGGATGCTCGAACCCTGTTTGACGAGGTCCTCGATGATCTCCACTTTGCCGTACAGTGCACGCCCGACGCGACATGTTAACCCTACGACGTCATTGTGCCGGTTCCGGATGGCCGAAATGCGGTGGAGTGTCTTCTCGATCCCGGCCCGGTTATCACGGTCAAATTCGCCGACGTTCCGGACGACGGAATCAATATCGTCTCTTGTTATGGGGGTGGCGGCAAGGGGAACAAAGTCAACTTGAAAACGTGCTTCAGGGATACGTCCAAGATCCAGGACAACTTCTACCAGGTCGTCAAACCGGTTAAGTTTTTCCAGTGATTCCTGCAGCGAAGCTGGAAGGATATTCAGGAACGCTTGGGTATCATAGTCGTGTACTGCCATGAAAGTCCTTTCTCCTTCAGAGCGTCAGCGATGCGTTCAGTGACCTGCTTGTATTCTCCGAAGAGACTGAAGAGATCCAGATCATCAGTGTCGATCACAATAAGCGGTGCCCGATGAAATGAATCCGCCCATATATCATAGCGCCGATTCAGTTTGCGCAGATAGGCGGCAGGCAGCACTTTCTCGAATGAACGACCTCTCAGCTGTATGCGGCGCGACAGAGTCCGTGTCGAAGCACGAAGGTAGACAACAAGATCCGGCACTGGAAGATTCTCAAGCAGGTACTCGTAGATCTGCTCATAAATAGTATACTCGGGTTTAGACAAAGCAATGCGGGCGAAAATCTCTGCATCCTCGTACAGCGTCCGATCAACTATCTTTGGACGATCGATAGTAGCAGCTTCCTTAAACAGTTTGACCCGTTGTGAAAGAAAAAAGAGCTGAGATTGCATGCCCCAGCGCTTCGGATCTTCATAATACTGCTTAAGAAAGGGATTTTGCTTGACGGGCTCCGGAAGAGCAATGAGGCTCCATTTCTCGGACAGATAACGGGTCAGCGTCGATTTTCCTACGCCGATATTCCCGGCTATTGCCAGGAAGAGGGTTTGACTGGATTTTGCGCTTTCCCGGAGCTCGCTCACGGATTCCTCAGCTGAGACAGGTCGAAGGTGCCCTGTTCAAAAATACTCTGATAAAACGAGGTCCATGATGCTTTCTTCCCGTTTGTTTTGGACATTTTGCGTAATTCCTGGAGTCTGGATCGGAAGAGGGACCGTGCGAGTGGAATTCCTTGGTCAAGGAGTGCGATGTCGGAAAATATGCCAACAAGGTCCTGAGGAAGCCACTCGAGATGTTCCTGAAGAAACGAGCCGATACCGGAGAACGATACGTGATTCTGCAGTAATTCAGTGTCCAGAAGCGCCATAGTATCCTCGACCAGGAGTTGCAGAGCAACGAGTATCATGGTCCTGGGGGGCAGGATGTCGTCAACCGCTGCGATATTCTGCAGCTCAAACTGAGCAAGGGCGCCGGTGAATATGTCTCGCTGAAGATCGAAGGTCAAGTCCGGATCGCAGGAGCTCGTAGCCGTTTTGATGTAGGCTCGGCCCGGGAAATAATCCATCATGAGCTGAATTTCAGGAGAGAGCCAGCGGAGTGACGGGAAAAGCAGGCAAATAGGCTCTCGATGATGCAAGGATACTCCCCAAAGAAAAAGGATCTGTAGAGCGTCGTACGAAGCGGTGGTTCCCTCCGGCGTTTTGCATTCGACAGGAAGTGTTTTTAACTTATAGCCGGGAAAGAGCGATCGCAGACGCGGATAGTCTTTTGCTATCCAATTGTCAATAAATGTCTGGTCAAGCGGCTGGTTATGAGACTCCTGGAGTGTCGTTCTGATCGTCTCGTCCATGTCCCCGGTCGGGTTGATGCGCAGAGCGGACTCGGCAAGGCGGTGATTGAAGAACTCTATTTCGTGAGTCAGATCTTCTGTAATTTCCTGAAGATGGGATTCGTTCAGATCGTGAGCGAATATGATAGACGGGAGATTACCTGATGACGGCATCCCTGCCACATCTGCATGGGCGACTCTCGAACGCACTCGTATTGCATATTGCCGGGCCTGAACAACACGCTCGGCAATAGCCTGCTTATCGTCGAACTTGCTGACGTTTTCTTCCACGTAGGACAGGTACTGTTCGATAAGACGCAATTCCTGAAGTGCCAGGCGCTCATGGCTGGAGGAACGGAACGAAATGTTCTCCCCGGGTGCGGTGGGGAACGTTGCAAATTCTTCCAGGCGATGGAGCAGTGCTTTTCCTCTGACATAGGTGGGAATTTCACTCACATAGAGAAGCTGGTAGAAAGCTATCCTGGCGTTGTGGAGCTGCCATAATGTGTCTGAAAAGTAATTGTTTTTCAGAAGCGCAGTCAGGTTCTCCATATAGAGCCGGAGGGCCGAAGCGGATCGTCGTTCGCTGGCGCTTAATCTTCCTTGTTGCAGGCTGCTCAGGCTGCTGTGCTTCTCTTCGAGGAACTGGGCCATTTTTGTACAGTTTTCCTCTGAAAAATCTCCGAGGTGGTACAGGTACCGGTGAGTACCGGCGGCAAGAGCCTCAACAGGCAGGAAGAAGCTGACTTCATCCTGTACGTCCTGGAGGAGCTCTTCGTATTTGCTTACAGAAGGTTCTGTCTGTGGAGCATGCTGATGCCCCTGCGATCGTCCGCCTCTGGTTCGAGCATGAGTATGGACGGGACGACCGGGTTTCAGATTCTCTTTTTGGCCCGCTGACGGTTTTGCTGTCAGAGGGTTCTCCCTTCGTTTAGGCGTCACGGCTCCAGATTGACCGTCATCGGGTTGAGAGCGTCGGGAATCTCGATACCAAACGTCGTATCCCACCGGCGCAGGAACGATTTATAGCGAGTATCGAGCTGAACGGTATTGCTGTGACTCTTCAGCAGACGTTGTCGTTCGCTGGTGATAATCTGCAGCCTTTTGGTTGCCAGCGCATCTGATCTGACCTTCCTGTACGCTTGCTGCAGGGACAGTTGCTTACCGGTTTTGTCAGTGTAATCGGGTCTCCACGTCGCGTAGAAATCTTTTATCTCATTTTCTGACACCGTTATATTTTTGGTGAGGTTGTCTTCGTAGGCGTTACAGATTGTGAGCAATTCGATATAAGACTTCATTGCCGGGGTTTGCAGACTCTTTATATCGGCAGCGGAATCACTCGAAGCCGTATGATCTTTAACGTAGGCCTTGACTGCTGTATCAAGTTGCGAAGCGGAGACCGTGACACCGGACGCTGAAGCCTTTGCAGCCTCTGCATACATAATGACAAAGCGCTGAGCAGCCTCGTTCTTCAGGCCGCTTTCAACATATTGCGCAGTGGAATCTGATGAATTCAGAAGTTCAACGCGGCTGCCGTAAAAATTGCTCGTTTTGTCAAAGGGCAGGTCAGCCATCAATGCAGCGTATTGTGCCTGCGTTACCGGATCTTTACCGACATAGAAGGCGACATTTTTCGAATGCACGATAGGAAGCGCTACGATGAAAGCGACAATAAGCGTTGCGAGCACGATGGCAGTGGTGACAAGAACAGACCGGCGCACGTTCGTGCGCGCCGGTCTTGATGACAGTTTATGAGAAGAAAGATTTGCGTTGATTGCTGGCATGGTTTTGTTGCTTATTTTGCAGAAGGGCTGGCAGACGTTGAACTTGGAGTAGAGGTGGAAGAACCCTTACCGGTCGCCTTGACAAGCCATTTGCCGATAGCGCCGAAGAATTTTCCGATCCCACGGTCATACCACCGCGTGATGCGTGCCCAGCGGCCCTCATGGACAGGGTACTGGACCTTGAGTTTTGCCACCAGCGCATTGGTGGCATCGGTTTTGCGTTCGCTTTCCAGCGCCGTCTTTACTTTGTCGTAGGTTGTCTTGTCCGTAAGGCTAGCCTTGACCGTCGCTTTACGGTCGGTAAGCCTGATAATCTCATATGACGAGCCGTTAAGGACCGGCTTTGTATACTGGCCCGGCTTCAGGTTCTGCAGAGCGTCAAAGCGCACCTTGTTGTCGGTTTCGGCAAAGTAATCAAGGATGCCTCCCGTTTTTGCATCGGCGTCCTTTGAGTATTTTGCGATAGCGCTCTTGAAGGAAAGGCCTTTCTGCAGTTCGGCATAGACTCTATTGGCAAGGGTCTGTGCAGCTTGCTCGGTGTCGGTCTTGCTGCCGGCCGTAAAGGTGATAACGATATGCGTGGCCTTGACTTTCTCGGCTGTGTCATAGATGGTGCTGACCGGCTCTGTCCCCATGATGTGAATGATATGAAAACCATAGTCGGTTGTGACCGGTCCGATGATGTCGCCGGATTTGGCAGCGAATGCTGCCGACTCGAATTCCTGCACCATCTGACCTTTGGTGAACCATCCCAGTGATTCATACCGTGCATATCCTGACGTTTTCTTATTGAGCTCTGCTGCCTTCTCCTGTGCGTATTTCGCAAAGCTGAAAGAAGAGTCCTGAGCTTTCTTCTTGATATCGTCATAGATGCTCTGGGCCATTTTCTTTTTTGAGGCGACGGTCGAGGCTGAGTCGTTGTCTTGGTCGACCGAAATAAGCAGATGCTCTGCTTTAACCCTTCCTTCGGAAGAGAAGTACGTTTTCACGTCGGCGTCAGTGATCTTGACGCCGTTGTC
>CAZEWU010000036.1:0-8657 GCA_964516155.1 uncultured Caldisericota bacterium | reverse complement strand
CAGGACAGGTTCACGGTCACGCTGGCAGAGCCCGAAGGCGACCCCACGCACACGCCGTTCCCGCTGGAGAAACTGGAAGCGCTGTGCCGGGGAACGCTGCAGATCATGCAGGAGTTCCTTGTGCTAGCCGGCAAATCGTCCAGCCACAGTATCACCGTGGACGCCGCTGACCTGATAGCCCGCCTGGACCTGGGTGAAGACGGGCCAAGCGTCCTGGATGCGGGCGCACGGCTGCTGTCCCTCTGCCGGTTCATCACCCTGCTGGAAGTTCCCGGCCTGTTTTCGCCCGTGATGAGTCTGGAAGTCAGGATGGCAAAGAACCCAAACAGCATCCACGGTCAGGACCTCAGAGCCATGCAGGACGAACAGTTCTTCAAGATACGGGCCATGGAACAGTATTGCCTGCAGAGCCTGAGCAGGCGCCTTGATCCGGCCGGCCTGTTCGGCACTCCCGGCACGTCGTTCCTGAGCGACTACTTTCATCTGACCGAGAAGGAGTTCATCAAGAGCCATCTTGCCGACGTCGAACCGATTGCATATAAGCCCATCACCTGGCAGAAATCAGAGGAAACGGACAAGGAGCTGGATACCCTGTCGCCTGAACAGAAGGAAGTCCTGGACTGCAGGGAAAACGCCGTCATGGTCGTGGCAGGCCCCGGTTCCGGCAAGACGCGCCTGCTGGTCGCCAAAATCGTTGCGCTCATCACGGACGAGCGCGTGAACCCGGCGACGATCCTGGTGCTGGTCTACAACCACGCCGCCCGGCAGGAGATCCGTCGGCGCCTGCGCGTACTGCTGGGCGAGACCGCTCTGGCCATCGGCGTCTACACGTTCCATTCCTTTGCGCTCGGCGAGGTATGCCACGTCAATATCACAGAGATCCTGCGGGGTGATCACAAGGATCAGGGCTTCAGGGACGCCATCACGACAGCGGCAGACATCCTCGAGCGCCATGCCGAAACGGAACGGCTGACCCTGCCCTACCGCTATGTCCTCATCGACGAGTACCAGGACATCACCGCAGACCAGTACCGCATGGTCAGCGCGCTGGCCGGCAGGCTGCGCGAGTCCGGGGAGCGCCAGTACATCTTCGCCATCGGAGATGACGACCAGAACATCTATGCGTACAACGGCGCCGACGTCCGGCACATCCGCGCCTTCGAGCAGGATTACGATGCCGCCCGGTACAGCCTGAGCGTCAACTTCCGGTCCCTCCCCGGGATCGTGACGTTTGCCAACCGCCTCATCGAGCAGAATCACGACCGCATGAAGAAGGACCTGACCCTGCGCGCGCATGACCCGCAGCCGGTGTCGCAGCCGCATTCCGCCCTGTGGACGCCGTTCACGTCCCGCGCCCAGGAATCGGCAGCCGTCCTGAAGCTCATACAGCAGCCGGCGGACCGGAGCATCGCCGTCCTGGGCCGTACCAACGGCGACATCGCGCACATCCGCTGGACCCTGCGGCACCGGGGTATCGCCTGGAACGACCTCAACCAGCGTCGCTGCAGCTACCTTCCCCTTTCGCTGTGGCTCATCAAGAATGCCCTGGAAACAACCGCCAACCAGCTGTATGACGCGACCGCGCTCCAGGCACTGTGCAGCCGGCTGCAGACAGAACAGGGATTGCAGAACTGGCAGATGCAGGAAGCGCACAGCTGGGTCACGGACCTTGCCCTTGAAGGAGAACAGCTGACGGGACAGGACCTTCTGCACGACCTGATCCAGTGGAACTTTGAACCGTCGACGGCATCGACCCGGTCCTTCGGGACGGGGCCGCGCCTGTTTGTCGATACCATGCACAAATCCAAGGGGACGGAGTTCGACGATGTCATCCTTGTCGGGACCGACCGCCTGACGATCAATGAAGAAGAACGGCGCGTCTGGTATGTGGCCTGCACACGGGCCCGTTCCCGGCTGATCCTCTCTGTCCCTTCATGCGAGCAGCCGCTGCTGGGTTCATTGCTTATGCCGCCCCTGGCATATCAGCTGAATGTCGAACCTGCCGTAGACCCTGCGTCATTGCCGAACTCTGTCTGGAGTTATGACATGACACCGGCCGATACGTACCTGGGATTCTGCACACGCCCGCCTGACAACCGGGATGTACCGGCGCCTTTCCACGACCTGGATTCCGGGCGACTGCGTATCCTCCAGCATGGCAGCCAGTACTTTCTCTGCTGCGGCGACACCAGACTGGAGCTATCGTCGCGATCGGCGGCTGAACGGGCCGCCCGCTGGAGCTGCAGTCCTGCCGGCATGGACATCGAGTCCCCCTGCACGTACGTCCGCGAGACCGCCGACGGGCAGAACTTCATCACCCTCGTAACGCTGACGGCGGCAGAGAAGTAGCGCCCGCTGCAGAAAACTGCAGCAAGCGCGTCAGTACGTTCCCATATCCTCACAGTTGCCCTTGACAACATAATCATTTTGCTCCATTATTACTAAAGAAGTTTAGTAAAAATGGAGCAAAACATGAATGCTACAATGGAGCAGAATGCACTTGCAGCAATGCCATATGTCACTAAGCAGAACCTTGCGGTGTTCTGGAATGTTTCTCCGGCAACACTCAATTATCGTGTACGACATCTGCAGAAGACAGGAGATCTCCTTTCACTGCGAGCCGGACTCTATGTTCCTGCTCAGGCGTGGCAGGCTGCCGGCACGACACCTGATGGAAACCGGCAGTTCCTGGAGTATCTTTCGGGCATTGTGCGTTTCCCCTCCTATGTTTCTCTGGAATACGTTCTCGAACGGGCAGGGCTTATCCCGGAATCCCCTTTTACTCTTACATGCATCACACAGAAAACACCCCGTATCTACGTTACTCCTGTCGGCACCTTTTCCTATCGGCAAATCCGGCGGTCAGAACTCTTTGCAGGGTATATCAGACTTCCCTACCGAAATCTGAACATTGCCATTGCATCGCCTGGCAAAGCACTGTTTGATATGCTGTACCTTCAGCCCTTCAAGACTTCCCGGGACATGGGCAGGTATCTGCTTGAAACAGGCCGATTCAACTGGGAAGCCTTCACTCCGGGAGAACGCCGCATCTTCATCGCACTTGTCCACAGAACAGGAATCCCGAAAATGAACCGCATCCTCCTGCTTCTGCAAAAGGAGAACGTCCTGTGATCGAAGAACAGCTCGCCGAGATCATCATGCAGAACTCTGGTCTCAATCCTCTAATCCTGCGAACAAAGCTGAAAGAAGTTTTGCAGGACAACATCCTTGAGTTCGTCTACAATGATCCTGTCTATCACACATTCCTTTTCACAGACGGAACGTGTCTGCATCGGCTGTACGGCCTGCCGCGATTGTCAGAGGATCTTGATTTTGATGTCGGAGAGACAATCGACTCTCAGCTCTTTGCAGCTGATGCCCGGTCCTACATCCAGCGTTTTCAACA
This sequence comes from uncultured Caldisericota bacterium, assembly GCA_964516155.1. Taxonomy (GTDB): domain Bacteria; phylum Caldisericota; class Caldisericia; order Cryosericales; family Cryosericaceae; genus Cryosericum. The sequence continues at coordinate 5,251 of CAZEWU010000036.1, read as the reverse complement.
GTACGGTCCTGTGCAAACAAAAGTGAGCGGCAATGGAATGTCTGTCACGTTCATGTTCCCCATCCTCAAGCACTTGGGGATGGTTCACAGTTCGGCCGACTCTCCCAACCTGTTTCTTCGTTGTGACCTGGCTCACGACCATACCGGTCTTTACGGCGACCAGCGATTGCCGATCAGCACCGGAAAAACCATGTTCTTTGTCCGTGCCTACGACATGCCAACACTCTTTGGCAATAAGCTGGCAGCATTCATCGGACGCACATATCGGAAAGGAGCGGTCCAGACGCTCCCATTCAAAGGACGCGATGTCTTCGATCTCATGTGGTTCCTGCAGGAATCACAGCACCAGAGTTGGAATCTTCTGCCAAACTGGCCACGCGTCCTTGCTCTGCTCAACGCCAAGACGCCGGGTGACGTCCTGCATGATGCTGCTACCAAAGCTGCGGCGCTTAATCCGGCTGAAGTCGCAGCTGATCTGCGACCGTTCATTGAAGATCAGCGAATGCTTGAGTCTTTTACGTCTCACCTGTCAGAGGTCTTGCCAGCGCAGTTGGCAACGCTGGCCCAACATATTGCATAGTCTCCACAGACAGACCAACGGGCAGAACTTCATCACCCTCGTAACGCTGACGGCGGCAGAGAAGTAAGGACATCATAAATCGATCCTTGCCTGGGCGCAGAGGAACAGATCCGTTCCGGCGGAGACTATTCTTTTTCTCCGAACCGGTTGTTGACAAGCTCCTCAATGGCTTTCATGGCTTCGTTCTCGTCGCAGCCCTCGACTTCGACGGTGATCACCATGCCCTTTCCGACATTGAGAGAGAGGAGATCGAGGGCGTTCCGGGCGTCCGCCCGCTGTCCGCCGCTCTCAACCGTTATCGCTGATGCGAACCTGTTGACCGTCTGCACAAAAACGGCCGCCGGACGCGCATGCAAGCCTATTTTGTTCATGATGAGAAAAGATCGTCCTGTCATTCATCACCGTCCTGTACAATCCGGTATAGAGAATTCTACACCTTGTCGACCGTAACTGCATACATCCAGTGAAACCGGCCGAATGCACCAGAAAGAATGTTTCTGCTACAACTCATCCGCTTTGCCTCAGACAGCGCGGCCTCTCATCACCGAAAGAACCGGCAGTGAGAGGCCGCGCTGATACTGATCCTTGTGAGTTACCTGTGATACCTGCTCTACTTATCTGCAGCAAGTGCTGCCGCAAAACGTTCAGTAATCTTCTGCGGCCTCGTAATGGCAGCCCCCACAATCACCCCATATGCTCCGCACTCCAGAGCATGATGCGCCTGTTCAGGGGTTGCTATCTTGCCCTCTGCCATGACCGGGATCTTGATGCTCTGAGTCAGACGCTCGATCAGATCGAAGTCAGGTTCCTTGCTCTGGGGACTGTAAGACGTGTATCCGGAAAGAGTCGTGCTGACAAGGTCGGCACCACACTTCTCAGCGTTTATACCTTCTTCCACTGTCGAAATGTCTGCCAGCACCAACCTGTCCGTCTCTTTCTTGATATCACCGATCAGCTCCCAAGCCCATTTTCCAAGAATATTCCTTCGGAAGGTGCAGTCAATTGCCACAATATCCGCCCCAGCCGCAAGAACCGCTCTCGCCGCTTCCATCGAAGGTGTGATATAAACATCATTTCCGGGCGTTCTGATTTTCCACAGACCAATAATCGGCAGTTTAACTGCAGCTCGAATGTCCTTGATGTCCTGAAGAGACTCAGCCCTGATCCCTGCTGCACCGCCCATCTGTGCAGCCAGAGCCATTTTTGCCATATATCCCGGAAAACGGAGTGGTTCTCCTTCTCCAGCCTGGCAGGAGACAATTAACCTTCCCTTGAAACTTGCGATAATATCCAAATCAACGCTTCCTTTCACTAAGCTCCCAAGACTTTCAGAAGCGACAGAATCAGCGTAACAACAAAGATACCCAGGATAAGCTTGTTGGGATTGACCTTCTTCTTCAGAAGCGCGACCAGCACAATGAAAGAGATGAGAGGAAGCATCGAGGGCAGGATCCCATCCAGCACTTCCTGGAGTTTGATGATCGTTTTCCCGGCCGCGAACTGCACAGGTGTCGTGACCGTGGTCCAGTTAGAAACAAGCACACCGAGAACCATGAGGCCCAACACCGATGCTCCATCCGATATCTTCTGAATGATGTTGGACTGCTTTGCCTCCTGCAGCATCCGGACTCCGGACCGGTAACCATAAAATGTCATAAAGTACCGGAATGGGAAATAGACAGCATTCCACAAAATGAAGAAGAGAACAGGTCCAAAATAATTTCCCTGAAGAGCCAGGCCGGCACCGATACCAGCAAAGATCGGACGCAGGGTTCCCCAGAAGAGCGAGTCTCCAATGCCGGCGAACGGGCCCATCAGACCGACTTTAATATTGTCGACAGCTTCTTCGGTATCTATGCCATTTGCATTCTGCTCTTCCAATGCCGCCACCGTTCCCAGGATCGGGTTGACCATGGCGGGGTTGGTGTTGAACATCATCATGTGTCTCTTCATGGCAAGAGAACGCCGCTCTTTGTCGGGATACAGTTTCTTGATCAATGGAGTCATAGCATAGAGGAATCCAAGAGTCTGGAACCTCTCATAGTTGATAGAAGACATGTCCCAAAGCGACCGCCAGAAACTCGCTCTGAGATCTTTGTTTGTCAGTTGCACTTTGGTAATCTGAGAACTAGATGTTGTCTGCTCGTTCATATGCTACACCTCCTTGTTCTGGGTAGACGATTTTTTCGGTAACAGATAGTTCACAAAGATCATTGCACATGCGACTCCAAGAAGAGCCACGGCCACCAGCGAACCCTTGAAACACGCGGCAATGACGAAGCCTGCGATGAAAAATGGCATCAGACGAGTATTGCCCATCATGACGTAGAGCATGGCAAAGCCTAGCGCCGGGAGCATTCCACCTGCAACTTTAAACCATGTCGTAATCCAGGCAGGCATATTGTTGATAAGAGTATTGACAGCGTTCGTGCCAAGAAGGACACAGAGAAATGCCGGGATGAACCCCTGCAGGAAGAACAGAAACGATCCAAAATGCTGCAACCGGTCGGTTCCGTCCAGGTTACCTTCTTCAGCGTATTTGTCAGCCTTATGCATAAATCCTGAATTGATCGTCCACATGAGCATCTGGAGCAATTGTGCCAGAACGGCAATAGGAACGGCCAACGTAACGGCGACCTTGGCATCAATGTGAGAAAGAATTGCAAGAGCGGTAGCGATCGAAGTGGCGCTCGTTGCGTCGGCAGGGATAGCTGCTCCTACCGCTACAACGCCCAAGTAGATCATCTCGATGGACGCACCGATGAATAATCCCTTCGCGGGGTCTCCCAGGACAATTCCCATCAGCAGACCGACTATGACTGGTCTATTGATCTGTGTATGTCCCCAACCATAAATATCCCATTCGCATATTCCAGCAACAAGTCCAACAATCAAAGCCTTGAATAACATGGATCCTCCTTTGGAAGATTAGACTACCCTAATCAGTTACTACCCCTTTCTAGCTCTGCAGATATTTCTTGATGCTCTCTTTCCCCGTCATCGGACTAACCTGATAGAACACATCTATTCCAGAATCTACCAGCATCTTCAGATCGTCGATATCATGCTGATCCAAACACAGGGCCTTCGCGTATTCGGTCTTCCCTGGTTTGCGGTACATACCACCGATGTTGAGAGACTCAGGCTTATATCCTTTTCCGACCATGCTGACGACATCGTGAAGTTCCTTGAAGATCACCATGGTCCGGCTTCCCCTGAGCTTCGCATGGCTCAAGATCTCGTAAGCTTCGTCCACAGTAGCAATGGTAAGATCGACCCCGGCCGGAACCGACAATTCCATCGTTGTTCTTTGCAGCTCGTCATGAGCAGCATAGTCACTAATGACTATAGCTTCATCAACGCTCAGCAACCGGGCCCAGACTGTCATCACCTGACCATGTATCATTCTCTCGTCGACACGCGTAAGTACGATTTTCATCTTCCACATACCCCCTTTTGTCTCAGATCCGTCAGTGGACTTCTAGACACCTCTCTTATCTCATGGTCACCTCGCTTGCTACTGATGACTGTGTACCCGGTCACTGCGCACGTCTCTGAGATAATTCCTTCAGCAGATCTTTGATGCCGGATCGTCCTGATTCCACACAACGATCCCCCAATTGTTCCAGGGTCATGTTCCCCCTGCTCAGCAGGCAGTCTATAAACATAGGAAAATTGATCCCCGTTACACACGCTAGTCTGGAATGCGTTTTCGCAGAGCTGTAGGCGACCCTGTTGGATGGAGTACCACCATAAATATCGGTCAAGACAAGGACTCCGTCTCCATCATCAACCTTCTGGATGCCTTGAAGGATTTTATCTTCCAGAGCGTCCGGGGCGTCCTCTTCAAAGAGCCCGATGCCGAGGACTCTATCCTGTGTTCCCACCATCACCCGGGCACTTTCAATGAACGAGTTGGCAAGACTTCCATGAGTGACAATCAGTATCCCGACCATGTTGTTATTCTCTCCCCCTTAATCACGCTAGATGACTTTGTTCACTTCCCTGACTCATCTTCTTTTCCCTGTCAAAGATATGGAAGATCTAGCTAACTGTATTAGACGGGATTGGGACCTGCAAGTCAATCAGATATTTGTTCCGGAAAGAGGAGAAAATTGTAATATTTTCTTAACTGTTGGCCGGATTTTCCTGCAGAACTCTTCGTATTTCCCGGGCGGAATGACTCTGCAGCAGCGCGGTGGCGACCTTGGGGTCTTCCAGAAGCTGCAGCATCCGGTAGAACTCCCGTTCGTCGCTTTCCCTGTCTGTCAGGACCGGCATGAGGACAATACTGACATTAAGGGATTTCTCCGGGTTTCCCATCTCACGGAACTTGACCGGATGTTTCAGAGTCGCGACGGCGACCCCTTTCTTTAACGTGAATTTCGGTTCGGTGTGCGGTATTGCAAAAGGAATGCCGGTATTGATGCCGGTAGGAAACTCCTTTTCCCTGGCAAGGATGTTCTCCACCAGGTCGCTGCGGGCAAATTTGTACGTTATCAGAGCGTTTCCCAGAAGCTCGATGATCTCCTGCGACGAGGCGGCATCCACCTGCAACAGGATCACATGATCATTCAGCACGTCGTCCGCCAGTTTGCTGAAGTGTCGTTCCCTGTTGGTTTTCAGCATGGCTTTGATCAGTTTCTTGTCCTCCGCGCCGAGGAAAGGGGA
>CAZEWU010000035.1:0-8691 GCA_964516155.1 uncultured Caldisericota bacterium | reverse complement strand
CATCGGTCGGCTCGTCAAGGATCAGAAGCTCCGGCTCGGTCGACAGGGCGATATACAGCGCCAGGAGCTTGCGCATCCCCTTGGAATATCCGCTGATGCGCCGCTTGAGCGGCAGATCAAAGATTTTCTGAAGATCCGCGACCTTGCCTGCCGTTGAACAATGATACAGCGCAGCATTGAACGCAAGGATTTCCTCGCCGGTCATGGCGGAATACAAGGCGAAATCCTCCGGAACGAAGCCAAGGTGGCGGCGCAGCTCAATGGTATCAGAGCCGGGTGTCTCTCCAAGAACGGCAACAGACCCTGCATCCGGTTTCATGAGGCCGAGCATCAGTTTGATGGACGTTGTCTTGCCTGCGCCGTTCGGTCCCATGAGCCCGAAGATGCTGCCTTCAGGAACATCCAGGCACAGGTCGTCCAGAGCCTTGACGGTACGATACGATTTTGCAACATGCTGTAACTCAATGACACTCATTTCTTTTCTCCTCTGCACCCATTGGCACGGGCACGCTCCAGAAGACGCTGTACCACATCTTCAGTACTCAGACCGGCGTTGTTTGCCTCAATGAGAAGCATATCAAGGACCCGGTCGAGACGATCGGTGTTGGCAGTGACCTGCTGCTTGCAGACAAATGTCCCCCGGCCGCTGACGGTCTCGACGATACCGCTCCGCTCGAGATCGCGGTATGCTTTCGCTACCGTATTGGGATTGACTGCGAGATGCCCCGCCAGTTCACGGACGGTGGGAAGCTGGTCCCCGGGATGCAACGTTCCCATCGAAACAGCTCCCCGTACCTGTTGAATAATCTGCAGGTAGACGGGCACACCATCATACGGGTTGACGTAGAACTCCATGTTCACCTCTGTTTGTACTACTACAATAGTACAATTCAGGCGAACGTCAAGACACTGGAGCCAAGAGATGGAGCGACCTTATTCGACGGCAATGCTTTTCAGATATCTTCCCTGCCCCTCTATCCGTTCAGGAGCGGCGACAAAACCCTGCTCAACCAGGTATTCATTGGCGAGACCGAAGATCTGATGCCATACTTCGTTGCCGAGTTCGCTGATATCGACGCCGTGCCGGACCGCCGTCAGACCGCCGGCCTGCCGGGAGAAGTCGCCAAAAACACGTTGGACGACAGGGTAAATGCAGGAGAGGACCAGCGCCGACAGGTCGCACGTGACTGCGCTGTCTTCCACCTGGAAGACGGGGACGCGCAGTCTGACCGTCCGACCGGCATCCGTGCACGTTACGTATCCCAATTCCCGGAGAAACGCAATAGTCCGGGGGTCGTCCACGGTCTCTCCATCGATGATCGCCTTTCTCAAGAAGCCACTGCAGGCAGACATGGTTGTGAAAAAACCGTTGGACAGCAGCAGGTCTGCGCTCTCCGGACTCAGGAGACCCCGGATGGCATCAGGACTGGATCCATAGATCCGCGAGAGACGGTACGCATCGATACGCAAACCGTCAGCGTCGCCGAAACTGTTATAACAGATGCCGTTGCAGTGATAGTTGTTGCTGCTGCACAGGAGCATGGTACTGCTCCCGGCGACAGCTTCGCAGGCTTCATAACCGATGATCAGATAGGTCCTGTTCCCGGCCTGCCGCTTTGCCGTGCAGAACAGCTTCTTTTCTTCAAAGAAATCAAAAGCGGTCCCATCAAAGATGGAAGCGCAGAGAACATGGTAAAGAACCCTGCCGGCACTGAATTCGTTTGCACACCGCATCCTCCGGACGGCCGGGTACAGTTCTTCCTTCATACTGATGACCGCCTCACCGACCTCCGCGCCGATACCAGACAGGATCGCACGCATGCGCAGGACGTCTTCCTGCAGCAACACCGGAAAGCAGATCCTGTATCCCCTGCCTGACTGTCCGATGGCGCCGATCGCCGACAACGAATCCAGCCTGTCCCGGATCACGTCTTCTTCTGTGCCGACAAGCTCTGCGAGTACCCGCGAAGAACATTCAGAAGGCGGGTGGCATGCGATCTGATAGAGGATCTCATCAGCATATTCCTGTGCACAGACATACGCCGGGTTCCACCGGTCATACGCACCCGTGTCGCCAAAATAATACAGATCCAGCCGTTTCTTCCCCATGTCCGCTCTTGTCACCCCGTGCCTGCGTCACAGACAGTATAGTCTGCAGCGTCCGTTCAGACAGAGCGGCGGGAGATCAGCGCTGTGATGCTCCGTCGGCCGGCAGGACCATCAGCCGGTCTTCAGGAACCTCCAGCCAGCAGCGATCCCCGGCGGCAACGGGCGTCCCGTTTTTCATGGTCGCTACCTCTATCCTGAGAGGCGTCCCCGAAACGTCCGGTTCAAAAATGACTGTGCGGGAGGAGACCTCCTCGATGACACGGACAACCGTGCCGGGGAGAGTTCCCGTTCCCGGCTCCCTGAGCAGACGCAACTCCTCGGAGCGGATGCCGACGCCTACCGGCTGATCCTTGCGGAATTTCCTGCCGGAACGCATCGCCCACAGTCTCGCCCCCATTTCCGGCAACTCCAGCAGGACGCGGTCGCCGCTGCTGTCCACGATCACTCCCGTCCACAGGTTCTTCACGCCCGTCAGAGAGGCCGCAGTCATGCCGGCGGGAGCAGACAGAATATCCTCTTTGGAACCGATCTGCAGCAGCTTCCCGGCTTCATAGAGAGCGATCCGGGAACTCAGGCGGTACGCCTCGGCCAGATTGTGCGTCACCAGGAGAATATAACCGGAATAGAACTGCTCGACATCCAGCAACAACCTCTGCAGGCTGTCTTTGGTGATCGTGTCCAGTGCTGAAAACGGCTCGTCAAGCAGCAGGATATCCGGCGAAGTGGCAAGCGCTCTGGCCAGAGCCACCCGCTGTTGCTGCCCGCCTGACAGCTGCCGGGGATACCGCCCTGCCAGCCGGGAGATCTTCAGACGTTCCATGATGGCCCGGACCTTCTCGCCGGTGCCGGCCTTCCCGGCGCTGCGGACACCAAAGGCGATATTCTCATAGCAGGTCATGGTGGGAAAAAGCGCATAGTTCTGAAAAACAAAGCCGGTGTTCCGCTGCTGCGGTCGCAGGTTGATCCTCTGTTCCGAGTCAAAGAGGACCCTGCCGTCCAGCGCGATGCGCCCATGGTCCGGCGTCACCAGTCCGGCAATGCACCGCAGGGTCATAGTCTTGCCGCTTCCAGATCGCCCGAGGATCGCCAGGATGCCCCGGTCGACTGTAAAGGAAACATCAAGACTGAACTCCGGGAGAGCTTTTCTGATCTCAACCGTCAACATCGGAAGTATCCCCTCCGGAGTCCGTCATCGGAGTCCCCTGCCACGCCGAATGAGAACTCTTCCAGTAATTCAGGGCGATGATGCTGGCAAATGAGATCACCAGGACCACAGCGACCCAATACAGCGCCTGTGCCATGTGTCCGCCCTCCACCGCAAAGTAGATGGCGATGGGGATCGTCTCCGTCCTGCCCGGAAGGCTCCCCGCCAGCATGAGTGTGGCGCCAAATTCCCCCAGAGCGCGCGCAAACGACAGGACCAGTCCTGCCACGATGCCGGGCCACGCAACGGGGACCGTCACTCGCCAGAAAATAGTCCATTCCGAACATCCGAGCGTACGGGCGGCGTCGATGATGTTAGGGTCGATCTGTTCAAAAGCAGCGCGGGCCGTCTGATACATCAGGGGAAATGCCACCGTTGCGGCCGCGATGACCGTAGCCGGCCAGGAAAAAACCACTGTTATTCCAACGTGCGCCAGCAGTTTTCCCAGGGGGCCGTTGCGGCCGAACAGGAGCAGGAGCCCCAGGCCTACCACGGTGGGAGGCAGGACGAGGGGAAGGATGAAGATCCCATCCAGAAGGTTCCTCATCCTGCTCTTCATGCCTGCCATCCAGCGGGCAACGGCGATCCCCAGCACAAACGTAATGGCGGTCGCCGTCAGCGAAGTTTTCAGCGAGATGACAATCGGTGAAAGAAGCTCAGTCGTCGTCATGAAAACAGCAGAACCTCCCGTCTCTCTGAATGTGCATCACGCACTTCTCCGGCCTTTCGTCTCCGACTAGTTTCCTACAGCAAACCCATAACCTCTGAAAATCGCAGTGGCCAGAGGACCGGAAAGATATGCCTCGAACGCCTTTGCGGCAGCCTGATTCTTGCTTGCGCTGATCACGGCGGCAGGATACACGATCGGGGAGTGACTGTCTTCAGGAGCGGTGGCAATGACCCTGACATCTTTTGAGGTCAACGCATCGGTCGAATAGACCAGGCCGGCATCAGCGTTCTTGCTTGCGACATACGTCAAAACAGTACGCACATCCTTGCCCATGACAAGCTTCGGCTGCAACTTGTCCCACAGACCCATCTTGGTCAGTGACTCTTGAGCATACTGGCCAGCCGGGACGGATGACGGCTCGCCAATGGCAAGGAACTTGACAGTACTCTTCGTCAGATCGTCAAAGCTTGCCACCGCCGTGGAACCCTTGGGAATGATGAGTACCAGATGATTCTGGACCAGGACCTTCCGCGTTCCGGCGAGGACGAGGTTCTTGGCTTCGAGCTGATCCATCTGCTTGTTGGCAGCGGAGACGAAAATATCCGCCGGAGCACCATGCTCGATCTGCTGCTCAAGAGCGCCGGAGGAACCATAATTCATCGTCAGGGTCACATTGGGATTAGCAGTCTGATATAACTTCTGGATCTTGTTCATTGCATCGCTCATGCTGACTGCAGCGGAAATAGTGAGCGCAACCTTGACCGGCTTGGTAACCGGCTTGGTTATGGGTTTGGTTACCGGCTTGGCTACAGGTTTTGCGGCAGGAACAATCTTCACGTATTTGCAGAGGACATATCCTGTCTTCGTGGTCAACGCCGCTTTGTACCAGACACCGGAGCGACTTATAACAGTAACCTTGGTTCCTTTCTTCAGAGAAAGCAGAGTCCTGGATGTTGCGCTGGCACCGGCATACAGCCTGGTCGTCTGCGTCAGGATCCCTGTCTGTGTCGCGGCCTTGCCAGTCGCTGCCTGAACGATACCGGAGACAGGCAGAGCAATGCTGCATACAACCATGATCGCCAGCAGCGCGGCAACGGCAAAACGAGTACGAATATGAGTTGACATAATACTCCTCCAATAGGCAGATGAAGGTGAACGACGCACCCGCTTCCACCGGAGACACAACGCATGACAGCGCAGGACCTGAAGCCACGCGCACGACGGCGTGCAGCCACAGCAACAGCCTGCAACGAGGCTGAAGCCGGCTTTCCTTAATGATAAGAGTGTACCTGCCGCAGATTCCCTGTCAAGAATGGCTTCCGGCTCTGCAGAGCAGAAACGGAACTGTCCAGATCACAGAATCCTGATGCAAACGGAACAGGCGTCACCCCGGAATCATGAAGAAACAGACGCAGCGATGTTTTGACCGCTTCCGGCAGCCCGGAGCGTTATCATGGTGAGTTCGGGCGTACACAGAAAACGAACGGGCAGGTGACTCATGCCGATCCCCGGGTTCACATAGAACAGGGTGTCCTGGATACGGTAAAGCCCCCACGAGAACCGTGTCCCAAAGCGGGAGGGGACATGGAGCGCGCCGATGATGGGCAGACGCACCTGGCCTCCATGCGTATGCCCGGCGAGCACAAGACGGGCGGAGGGTACCTGCGCCAGCTCTTCGAACGCTTCAGGAGCATGCGTCAGGACAACAGCAAAACCGGACGAGGGGATCCCCTGAAAACTTTTCTTCAGGTCGGCATGGCCAAAATACGGATCATCTGTGCCCGTCAGCCACAGGACGGCGCCGCGCCGCGTGATGCGGACGTTCTGGTTGACGAGGACATGAGCGCCGGCATCCGACAGACGCTCCTTCCAGACCTTCATCGCCTGCTGTGTACTGAATGCCCGGTGGTCCCAGTTGCCGGGTACCGCAAAAACAGGGGCGCCGGACGCTCTGCAGAGATCCCGGATGAACGTCTGACATGCCAGCGTCGCGTCCGATCGGTCCACAAGGTCGCCCGTAATGACGATAAGATCCGGTTTTTCACCTTGCACCGCCGTCAGGAGCCGCCGGTATACGCGGCCGTATGCGTGCATGTGCAGATCGGACATCTGAGCAATGCGCATTCCCTCCAGACCTTCCGGCAACCCTGTGAACGCCAGCTGGAGATGCCGGGTCTGCACGCGGTATGGTTCGACCATGAAGCCATCCACTGCACACGCCATTGCAGCGCCAGCTGCAACAGCCAATATCGCACGCGTCTGTTGTTCCATCCGCAACCTCCATAAACCCGGAATTTCCTATCAGTATACACGGGAGCGCATGCAGCAGCATATCCCCGACGGGTTCATCTCAACCTGTCAGAAAGCAAAAAGGCGAAACGCACGCGTTTCGCCCCCGGTACATGTATCGATACTTCTCTGCTATTGTCAGTCGATAGAAAGGATCACACCGTCCTGGATGAGGACAGAAGTGGAACCGATCTTCTGGAACAGGTTATCGCCGACCTTGACCTCAACAGTCCCCTCAAGAGCACCCTGAACATACACAGAACCCAGCTCCAGCTTGGAGACCTCCGTCTTCTTTGCTTCCATGTCTGCGACCATCTGCTCCTGCTTTGCTTTCTCTTCCTGAAGCTGCGCCTTGACCAGATCATCATACTGTCCGCCGACACCGCCGCGGAGAATGACCTGCGACAAGGAAGATTTCAGCTTCTCGAGGTTCTGTTTCGCATTCGACAGAGCGCCCTCGAGCTCTTTCATATAGTTATCCTTGAATTCCTGCGTCACAACCGTTTTGATAAGAACGTTCTGCTTCATCCAAACGCTAGTCGCCATTGCCTCTATTGCTCCTCTTCCAGGCCGTTCCCGGTCTGTTCACCATTCATGCTGTCTATTTGAACTGTGGCACTCTTGCCGGCCTTTGCAGAAGCAGCCTTGACGATCGTGCGGATCGCCTGAGCCGTACGGCCCTGCTTTCCGATGACCTTACCGGTATCCTTCTGAGCCACCTTGACTTCATAGATCACTGCCTGCTCGCCGGCAAGCTCATTGATAACAACCTCATCAGGGCTGTCAACGAGCGCTTTGACGATAGTTTCCACCAGCTCCTTCATGGAATATCTCCCGACGCTGTCGATAACCGGCTACTTGGCGTCTCTGGCCGCCACATACTTCTGCCACGTCCCGTGACGTTTCAGCAGGTTGCGGACGGAATCTGTGGGCTGTGCACCCAATCCAAGCCAGTACAGGACGCGCTCTTCCTTGACGTCGATCTTCGGTTCCTTGGGCTTGGGATCATAATAACCAAGGGTCTCTATGACGGCACCGTTCGTGGGCTTCCTTCTGTCAAGCACGACAAAACGATACGATGGCTCATGTTTTGTTCCAGTTCTTGCAAGCTTGATGTTAACCATGTTTCCTCCTGTTGCATACGTGCGGATATCAGAATCCAGGCAAGCCAAAACCCCCTGCATGTCTGTTGTTAGCCATTTTTGCCATGCTTCTGAACATTTCAAACTGCTTGAGCATCCTGTTGATATCGCTGACATCAACACCGGCTCCGCAGGCAATGCGGCGTTTACGGGACGCGTTCAGAATAGCGGGGCTGCGTCTCTCGGCGTCGGTCATCGAGTCAATGATGGCCATAAACATTTTTGCTATACCCTCATCGACAACGGTCCCTTTCGGGACCACGTTGGCAGGCAGACTCTCAAGCATTTTATTTATACCACCAACGCGGGCGATTTCAAGCAACTGATCGCGGAGATCGTAAAGGTCAAACTTCCCCGTCTGGACTTTTTTTGCAACGTGCAGCGCCTTGGCATTCGCTTCGGCATCGTCATACCGCTGCAGCAGTCCCTGAAGATCACCGTAGCCGACGATACGCGCTGCGTGCCGCTCGGGCACAAAGTAATCAAGGTCCTGCAGGTGCTCGCCGACGCCGACATAACGGATCGGCTTCCCGATCGCTTCCTTGAACGAGAGAACGGCGCCGCCCTGGGCGGGGGAATCGAATTTCGTGAAGATGGCGCCGCTCAGAGGAGCGACTTTGTCAAAACTCTGTGAAAGCGGGATAGCCTTGGAGCCGATCATAGCATCCAGGACGATCAGCGTCTCGTCCGGCCGATACAACTCGCGCACCTGCTGCAGCTGGTTCATCAGGTCCGTGTCAAAATCGTGACGTCCCTGGGTATCAAGGAGCTGGACATCGAGCGACTTGGCGCGGGCATACTCATCGGCACCCTTGATGAGCTGCTCCAGGGTCTCGGCGTGTTCCGCGTAGAACTCAACGCCGGCGTCACCAGCCAGTTTCTGGAGCTGCTGGTATGCGGCGGGACGTCCAAAATCACCCGGGATGAGCAGGGGGTAGTGTCCTTCTTTCTTCAGCAGCAGACCCAGTTTACCCAGCGTCGTTGTCTTGCCGGATCCCTGCAGTCCGACAAGCATCACGCGGAATGGGATATGGGTAATAGCAATCCCCTTGCTTCCCTTTCCGCCGAGAGCCTCCGTCAGCTGTTCATACAGGACCTTGACGACCTGCTCTCCGGGACTCAGGCTTTTCAGGATCTTCTCGTCAAGACAGGCTTCGCGCGTCCGGGCGATGAGGGATTTGACGACACGGTAGTCGACATCAGCGCCCAGCAGACTGATCTTGACCTCTGTCAGTGCCGCGTCGATATCTCCCTGTGAAAGCAGCCCCTTGCGCCGG
>CAZEWU010000034.1:3127-8879 GCA_964516155.1 uncultured Caldisericota bacterium | reverse complement strand
CAGCCGCGTCAGCATATCTGTCGTTTCCGCCGTCGTTACTGTATTGTCGATACCCCTTGCCTGCGTAATCCGGTCCATCATGCTCCGCCGGACCACAGTCGCCGTATACCCATAATAGCGCAGGATCTCATTGATACGTTTCATGCCGATATCATTCAGAACCTGGTTGCAGGCCATATTGTCTGAGACGCCCATCATAAGGACACACAGATCATGGATTGTAAGCGCAGAACCCAGTCGCAGATACTCCAGCAGACCGGTCCCATGAGGAGCGGAAACCGTCAACGGCACGAGAGTATCCCAGGAAAGTTCTCCCGCCTCGACCAGGTGAGCAATACAGATCAGCACGGGAAGCTTGATGATTGATGCCGCGCCAAAAGGAAGATCCTGGTTCTGCGAGAAGACAGTGCACGGATGGCCGGGGCTCAGCGATGCGACCTGAACCGCTACAGGGTATGCTGCTTTGGCAAGAATGGCACGCAAGGCAGACCGCAAAGAAGCCCCACGGTTATCTGGCGGGAAATTCATGGAGTTTTCGGATCTCCTTTGTCCAGATATACATGCGGTACCAGCCGGCCGACAGTACTCAGGACCTCATAGCTGATAGAGTGTGCAAGAGATCCCAGATCCCCCGCTGTAATGCGTTGACCGTCAGCTTCACCCATCAGGACCGCCACATCGCCGATTGCCGCATCGTGAATGTCAGTAACATCAACAGTCGTCAGATCCATCATGACACGCCCGATAACGGGAGCGCGTTTTCCGCGGATAATAACCGAGGCCTTGTTCGACAGCGACCGCGAATAACCATCGGCATACCCGACAGGAAGGAGCGCTACAGTCGTTGGTCTATAGGTCAGATACGTCCGCCCATAACCGATGCCATAGCCGGCCGGGACCTGTTTGCACGCAACAATTCTGCTTTTCAGGGACATCGCCGGCTTCAGACCTGCGATCGGGACTCCCTCCAGCGGCGACAGCCCATAGAGCAGCAGCCCGATACGAACTCCGTCAAACAGCGCCCCCTTCATAGTCAGGAGACCGGCTGAATTACAGAGATGCACCATCGGGGGACGAATCCCTTCGACAGTCGCCTGATGCAGGATCTTCTCAAATCGCCGCAGTTGCATCGACGAGTACGATTCATCGGAGTCAGCACATGAAAAATGCGAATAAATGCCTTCGACATTCAATCCTTTCAGCGCATGCAGATGGCGCAAGGCATCAAGCGAACCCTCGACAAGGACCCCATCGCGGCCCATGCCCGTGTCCACTTTCAGATGAACGGTAAGCCCGCGCCCCGCGGAATCCGCCAGCAAACCACGTGCAGTCTCCTCGTCCGGGACACTCAGCGTTATACCTTGTTCGACAGCCACCGGAACATCCGATGGAACAGCATCATTCAGCACCAGCAGACGGCCCTTGATCCCCGCCTGACGCAATTCTACGGCTTCCTGCAATGTCGACAGAGCAAACCAGTCGGCACCCTCTTCCTGCAAAACACGCGCAACATGCAGGGCGCCATGCCCATAAGCATCATCTTTTGTAACGCAAAGGACATGCGTCTTTCCTGGCACCATTGCACGGACAATACGATAGTTCCCACGGATACGTTCGAGATCGATCTCGAGCCATGTGGGGCGTCCAAACCGACTATCCAGTCGATTTTCCTGTTTTACCATGACAAAACCATAGCACGTTTTGAGAGTGGTACAACGGACAAAAACCTCAATTTTTCCGTGCCAGAGTCATGTACGGGATCGACCCGCAGTGAACTTACCAGAGATGAACCGGCTGATAGTTCTCCTGTGAAAGATACACAGGAGGAAGCTCCTGGTTGCCGGGGTTTGAACGCAGGAGTTCTTCCATCGCCCGACCAAAGAACTTTTCTGTATTGTAGTGGTCAACGATAGCTATGCACCCTCCTGTCTGGGCGGCATCCAACGCAACATGATAGGTCACGTCGCCGGTTATGAAAACCTGCGCTCCAGCCTGTCTGGCAATGGGCAGAAATTCCGTTCCTGCACCGGAGCAGAATGCCACACGCTCGATACGGTCAGGCAATGTCCCCGCAACTGGGAGAGACGACAGCCCAAAGAAAGATTTAACAAAATCGACAAACTCCCCTGGTGTCATGGCGTGCGGCAGGTTCCCGACATGACCGAATCCGGCAAGGGGATCTCCCTTCAGTTGCTCTTCAAACACGTCGACCGCCGGCTCCTCATACGGGTGTGCATTACGCAACGCCTGCAGCACCCCGGGCAGCAAACGGGCGGGGACGATCGTTTCGACGCGGTCTTCTTTGACAAGGGTTATCTCCTGTTCCTTGCCGATAAAAGGGTGAGTCCCCGGTTCAGGCAGGAATCCCCCTACTCCCGCTGTGTAGTACGATGTATGCGAGTATGATCCGGTATGCCCGGCGCCTGCCGCAAACATCGCCTCCAGCAATTGTTCTCTGAACTCCGGCGGAACAAAGGTTGTTACCTTGAACAGCGGCTCTGATTCACGGGGTTTCAGCATACGCGCATCCGTAAGGCCCATATGACGCACGATAAACGCATTCAGTCCGGACCGGGCGGCATCAAAGTTGGTATGTACCGCCATCAGGCCGATGTCCATACGTATCGCAGCCAGTACAGCTGCCTGCCGCACCGGATCCAGCCGCCTGATCGCTCTGAAAATGGGAGGATGATGAGAGATAATAAGGTCTGCACCAAGGCGGCCTGCTTCCTCGACAGTCTCATGAACAACGTCCAGGCACAGCAAAATGCCATGGACCTCATCCTCCATGGAGCCCACGATCAATCCGGCGTTATCATACTCCTCCTGGAGTCTGAATGGCGCCTCTGCATCGATCAGAGCATACAGGTCCCGAATTTGCATCATGCACCTTCCTCAGCAATCATATCGTTGTCACAACGAGTATATGCCAAAGACGCAATTACGATTTTCCGGCAGCAGAGCGCCGGGCCCTGCGGACCGGCCGTATCATGCCCCAGACCAGCATGGCTTCCCCTGCCAACGCTATCAGATCACCGATACTGTACGCTGATCCCATGGACCCAACCAGGGGCAGCACAATATGATCCGCCAATATATTAAAATGCGTTTTTCCACTCATGAGAACACAATTTGCAGCAACCCCGTCTCTGACCAGCCGGGCAGCCTGATATGCCTGGCCTGTCGCAATCAATGCCGTCGGATTAACAGGCATATAGCCGCCGTTAGCACTGATAACCAGGATGTTGAGCATAAGACCCGCGAGAAGGAAGGGAACGCCGGTAATCCGCCAGTTCACAAGCAGAAAGATCATCAACGCTGCCAGAGAAAACATATAAACAACAGGAAGCAGGTTCCCGAGCCATACTTCTCCCTGCGCGGTAAACATCAGGAGCTGCATCAAAAAGGCTCCCACGCCAAGCGGCAGAGCTTTCAGCTGAAACTGTTCAATATAACGGAATCGACCACCTGTCAGCAGACTCAGACAGAGAGCGACAGCAAGAACAAGAGCGACAAGCATGCGCGGTTCACCAATCCCGGCCTGAAATGATAGCTGATACGTTGCAGACGACCATGAAATTCTCCTTTTTCTCGAACCTGGCTGGATCCAGAGAAAGCTATTTCGAACTTGCTTCTTTCCTCTCCGGGAAACGGTCTGATCCTGTCCGTACCATGAAGAAGATCAGAAGGCCTTCGCCCGTAAGAGCGACAAGATCACCGATACTATACGCAGATCCCACTGACGAATTCAAACGAATGACGACATAATCTCCCAGAGCATTCAATCGCGTTGCTGTACTCATCAGAATGCAATTGGCAGCCTTGACGTTTTCCTGGAGCCATTGAGCTTCTGCAATCCTGCCAGCCCTGGTCAACGCTTCGGAAGAAGCGGGCATTCTGCCTCCATTGGCGCCGATAACAAGCATGTTGAGCATAAGTCCTGCAAGGAGCACCTGCACGCCCGGAACTCGACGGTTCAGAAACAGGAACGCAAACAGGATACCCATCGTCGCGATATAAAGAACAGGAACGAAAGGCTCGCCCACAAAAGAGACTCCGCGTTCCGTAAACAGCAACGTCTGCAAAACAAATACTGCAAGAGCGATCGGCAGCCCCCGCAGTCGCCAGTTCAGGGCGTTCCGTAAACGACCTCCCGTCAGCAGACTGAGTACCAATGCGATACCAAAGACCACCAGGACAAGCATCTCAGAGTTCTACGTTTGCGGGAAAGTTGCTCATATCATTCGATTCAAGACGCGCACGAACCAGCCTGGTAAAAACGTCCACAAGGTTCGGATCAAATTGCGCCCCGCGCTCCTCGTCAAGGATCCCGAGAGCTTCCTGCACCGTCCGGCTCTTTGCACGGTACGGCCGCATGCTGATCATGGCGTCAAATGAATCGGCGATCGCGATGATACGCGCACCCAGGGGAATGTTCTCCCCCTTCAGGTGATCCGGATATCCATTGCCATCATACCGCTCATGGTGATGCAAGACAATGTCGCGTCCACCCCGGAAGAGCGTCAGCCCTTCCAGGATACCGGCGGAAATAGCAGGATGACCCATGATCCGCTGGTACTCCTCGGCTGTCAGCCCCGGCTTACGCAATAAGTCGTCATCCAGACCGACCTTGCCCAGATCGTGTAAGACAGCAGCCTGTAGCATTGTATCCTTTTCACTTGACTGAATCCCCATTTCATCGCATAGATCGTTGACCCATGCCCGCACTCTTTTTGAATGCTGTGCCGTTTCCGGGCTCTTGCTCTCAAGAACATCGACCAGTTTCTCAAGAACTGTCTGCGTCTGGTCGCGCAGCATCTGATCGTGCTTCAAAGAAACATATAGTACCAGAAATACAGGGATGAGGAACAAGACAGTCCAAGGATTCTGTCTATAAAGAATAGTTATAACTATTCCCAACGGCAACAAAGCAAGATTACTAAGCCAGCTTGTTCGAACTAATGAGATAATCGTTGGAATAAATCTATCGCGAGTAATCTGAGAAAAAAGCCCAGAAAGAAGCAAGTATTCACTGCCCAGGTAATAGAGAGCTGCTAACAAGAGCGCCCTAAGATTCAGTTCAGCAAAAACGCTCAATGTTGCGACAGCATAGTGGTGATAGATAAAACTTGTTCCTCCTATGGCGATAGCATAAAGAGACATATTGAAAACGCTCTTGATCCAGTCCTTCTTTGTCAACCGATCACTTATAAAAGTTTGGACTATAGCAATTGACAAAGCAACCGCTGGAGGAAACAAACATGCGACGGCAAATGTAACCGCCATGGACACTGTGATTTCCACTTTTGAAGGTCCGTAAGCAAGAAAAACAATAGGAAAAGTATCCACTAAAACGCCGATTGTCAGGTAGAATAAGGCCCATGGCAATGAAAATGCTGGCGCAAATTTCAGCATCATAAAACTCTCAACGCCTATGAATACTCCGCCTGCAGTGACTACGCAAATGTAGGCGATCCCCCGGCCCGGAAGCCGATCAGTCACTTTTCATCCTCCTAAAAATGGCATCAAACGCGACAGTATACTAGAGACGGACGAAACCTATTTTGCTACAGCTCAGCCCTTTGTCAACAAGCTGAATCCTCCTGGTGGCTAATGCCACTTCATGTTGGCGAGAATCGAAAGAACGATGGCGGCGATCGAAACGGCACTGGCGGTGACTTTGTTTCCCCATTTCATAGCTGAATCCTCCTGGTGGCTAATGCCACTTCATGTTGGCGAGAATCGAAAGAAC
>CAZEWU010000034.1:0-3027 GCA_964516155.1 uncultured Caldisericota bacterium | reverse complement strand
ATCGAAACGGCACTGGCGGTGACTTTGTTTCCCCATTTCATAGCTGAATCCTCCTCTAGTTCATGATAGATCGTACAGTCGTCACCTTACGTAACGCAGAAAATTTGTCAAGCAAACAGAAATAGGCCAGGAGGCCCACAACAGAATTCTGTTGTGGGCCTCCTGGCCTATTCTACTTCAGAGAAAATCTTCAGCGAACAGCGGCGCCCGCGATACGACGCGTATCTCGAGCGATAACAAGCTCCTCATTTGTAGGGATGACAAGAACCTTGACGCGGGAGGTATCGGTACTGATGCAGCCCGCCTCGCCATGTTTCTTGTTCCTGTTCTTCTCGACATCCAGCTCAACTCCCAGGAAGTTCATATCCGTGAGAGTCCATTCACGCACGAGATCACTGTTTTCCCCTATACCACCGGTAAAAACAATAATATCAGCTCCGTTCATGGCAGCCATGTAAGCCCCGATATACTTCTTGATCCTGTAGCAGAACACCCGTAATGCCAGCGTGGCACGTTCATTTCCTTTTACAGACGCATCTTCCAGGATCCGGAAATCGTTGCTCACCCCGGAGATGCCCAGCACACCCGAATGCTTGTTGACAAGAGAATTCGCCTCTTGAAGGTTCAGACCTTCTTTTCCCATGATATAGAGAAGAACAGCGGGATCGATATCCCCGCAACGCGTTCCCATGACCAGTCCCCCGAGCGGTGTGAAACCAAGCGAACAGTCGACTGATTTGCCATGGTCGACAGCGGCCAGCGAAGCGCCATTACCCAGATGGCACGTAATGATCTTGAGGTCTTCAACCTTCTTTCCGAACATCCTGGCAGCTTCACGAGAGACATAGAAATGGCTGATGCCGTGGAAACCGTATTTCCGGATGTGATCCCGTGTATAGAACACGTAGGGAATACCGTAGATGAAAGCTTTGTCGGGCATCGTCTGATGGAATGCCGTATCAAATACTCCAACCTGGGGAACTTTGGGCAGGAGCTTCGTGACTGCATAGATACCGGCAAGATTCGGCGGATTGTGCAACGGTGCTATATCGATGCACTCTTCGATCTTCGCCAGCACCTCCGGCGTAATGAGCGTCGACTGCGAGAATGCCTCTCCGCCGTGGACGACGCGATGCCCCACAGCCTGGATCTCGTCGATCGTCTTGAGAACGCCTTTTTCAGGGTCGACCAGAGTTTTGAGGATGAGCTCAATGGCCGCCTGATGCTCAAGAAGCTCATGGACTTCTGTCAGCTTCTTGCGGCCGGCGACCGTATGATTCAGTTTGGCCTGCGATGATCCGATGTTCTCGACAAGACCCTCTACAAGCTGTTGATCGTCATCATAGAGTTTGTATTTGGCAGACGAGCTGCCGCAGTTCAGGACAAGGACCTTCATTTCGTCTCCTCTGACTTTTCTGCTGAAGCCATATAGACATAGAAACCTTCGCCTGTCTTGGCTCCAAGATGATGCTGACGCACCATGCCTCTCAGGAGCGCCTGCGGATGATACTGCATCTCGCCAGATTCATGAAAGAGATACTCAGACCAGCCGAGAATCACATCCAGACCTATTTCATCCGCAAGAGCGAACGGTCCTTTGTCGAAACCAAATCCAAGATGCATGGCTGTGTCAATGTTTTCCTTCGTTGCTGTGCCTTCCTGATAGAGTGTAATGGCTTCGTTGATAAATGGAACGATCAGACGGGCCGTAAGGTACCCTGGATTTTCATGAACAGCAACAACAGATTTGTCCATGCGCCGGGCCAATTCCCCGGCAGCGCTGACAGCTTCCTGCGAGGTGAATATACCACCCGTCACTCCGGCGACCCTGGTAGAAGGAACGGGAGTAAAGAACTGCATGCCGACCAACCGCGTCTTGTCGACCATATCCTGCGCGATATCAGTGATCGGCAGGATGGCGGTAGTACTGACAAACGTCATGATCTTATGAGGAGAAGTCTCATTGCAACCGTTTTCAAGTTGAGCAAAAAAAATCCGCTTTGTTGCCAGGTCGTCCGGGATCGCTTCAACGACGATACTGGTATCCAGAGCTTCCCGGTACTCAGTCGTGCATGTGATACGGGACAGAATGAGTTTTTTCTCGGCAGTAGTAATACCCCAGCGTTCGAGCTCTCTGTCGAGATTGCTTTCAATTCGTTTCAGAGCGCAAGTCAGACTTCCCTCCGTCCGATCGACAAGAACGACCTCGAGCCCATGCGCAGCAGCATCCTGGGTGATACCAGTCCCCATGACGCCCGCGCCAAACACTGCAATCTTTCGAATGTCCATGTACACCTCTCCTCTTACCAGATAGGAATGACCACGATACTGTCTTCTTCAGTTCAATTCACTTCTCTGCTCCCGCATCTCTTCATCACTGAGGCCGAAATAATGTCCAAGTTCGTGCAAGACGACATGCTGAACAAGAGGCATCAATTCCTCGATGGAATCGACAGAAGATTCAAGGGGAACTTTAAAAACGCTGATCTTGTCAGGAAGGGTACCGCTGTAATGCGGTCCCCTGTCATTGAGAGGAACACCCTGATACAATCCGAGCAGACCATACCCATTTGTCAGGCCGACACGCGCCAGAACATCCATGGGCGGAAAATCTTCGACGACAACATCGACATTCTTGAGTGCCGCCTTGAACTGGTCAGGAAGCGTCACAAGTGCGACCAGCACAATCTCTTCGAAGTCCTTCTGCTCAAGTTCGATCATGAATCTACAGCTCCTCATCTATATGATTACCGATAATGTATGATACCACAACCATCTGAGAGGCAAACAGAGTTGTGTGACGTTACCTCTGCGAAACACACCGCAAACGTTCTCAAAGTTCTTGCATTACGAGGGAAGTTTCCCTAGTATATCGCTGAGGGATGCCGAAAGGCATGCTACTAAGCACCAAGATCGGCTGGCATTGTCTGGCTTCACCCTGGTGCTTAGCCCCTCAAAGAGGTAACCCTTACAAATCTTTCAGGAGGCCCCGATGAGACAACGAGATATCGTGCGAGCTATTTACCT
>CAZEWU010000033.1:0-8884 GCA_964516155.1 uncultured Caldisericota bacterium | reverse complement strand
ATTTTTGCATGCGCTGGATTCTGCAAACCGCTGTCTCGAGGCTGGAGCAAGTTTTTCAGGCCATCAAGGTCCATGACATACTGCTGGCCGTTCCACAGAAGCTGATTATTGATCACCTGGCATCCATTTTCCCGGACCGCCGACCAGAATGGCGTATAGACCGGACTCTGCAGGATGACACCGTCTCCTGGACCCGTGAAGGTATGGACGGCGGCGTAAATGGCCGGGACAACGCCCGGTGTAAACAGCAGCCAGTCAGGATCGACTTTCCAGTTATAATTGCGCCATAGTCGTTCGGTGATCGCCTCAAGGACCGATGGGCCCGGATAAGAGTATCCGTAGCATTCATGCTGAGCCCGTCGTATGAGTGCTTCGGTGACAGGTTTGGAGATAGGGAAATCCATATCCGCTATCCACATGGGCAGAACATCGTCGCCACCGAAAACGGTGCGACATTCGTCCCACTTGATACAATCGGTGTGATGCCGTTCGAGCCCGTGCTCCAGATCGTAGTTCATTCTCTCTCCTTTTCCTTGTGTTCATGGATTGCCAGAATCAATTATCCTTCTCAGTATAAGATATTTTTGAAACGACGGGGTTGCTGGAAGAGTCTTCTCCCGGGTTTCCCCGATGTGGAAGACTCGGGATAAGCAAAAGCATTACCGGGCACGGTCTCCACGTCTTACTCTTGAATAAAGCACGGATCCCTGTACTATCGGAATTGTCAGGAGGTTGGTACATTGGGCGCGCAAAAATCCAGTATAGACAGGAACGGAACTCTGCCTTTGCATTATCAGCTTGAGATGATCATACGGGAACATATCGACAAGCATGTATGGAACCCTGGAATGAAGATTTCTTCGGAGCTCGACCTCTGCAAGGAGTTTGGACTCAGCCGGAATACGGTACGCCAGGCATTGTTGAATCTAGTTGACAAAGGAATTCTTTACCGTGAGCAGGGACATGGAACTTTTGTATCGCAGCTTCCGTTTGATTATCCGACGGACCGGCTCATGGGGTTTACCGAGGAAATGAAGAAAACGGGGATGACCAGTGGAGCTCGCATTCTGATAGCGGAGACGGCTGCCGTCTCCTCACGGATGGCGGACGATCTCGGACTTCAGAGTGGAGCCGACATGCATCGGCTCAAACGATTGCGCCTTGCTGACGAGAAACCGGTCGCTCTGGAGGATGCCTATCTCCCCACCTCTTTGTTCCCTGAAATCCTGGATGATTTTCTGCCGGGTGATTCCCTGTATGAACGCATGAAACGCATGTATGGGGTTATTCCCGCCTCCGCGACGGAGCGTATTGAAGCATGCAGACCCTCCACGGAAGAGGCGAGGTTGTTGCAGATAACGAGAGCTACGCCCGTGCTTCGTATTCAGAGACGCACTTTTCTCAAGAACGGCATCCCGATCGAGTCGGTCGAGTCGGTTTATCGGGGAGATACGTATCGTCTTGTTTTCAACCTGAGGAGGCTGTGATGGAACGTCCCCTGGATACCTGGACAACGGCGGAGCTTGTAACCGCTATGACGTCGACTGCAGAGAGGATCCCTGTTTTGATGAAACAGGCGGCGCCGGCGATCATTCCTGTTGTTGATCGCATGGCGTCCACCATAGAAAATGGAGGACGTATCTTTCTGGCGGGCGCCGGGACATCAGGCAGACTCGGGGTGCTCGATGCCTCCGAAGTTCCTCCGACGTTCGGCGATCGCGGCGTTTTTGTTGCAGCAATGGCCGGCGGCGATGAGGCGATGTTTGTGGCTCACGAAGGGGCTGAGGATCATGAAGAGCTGGGCGTCCAGGAACTCGATGAGCGATCATTCTCGGATCGCGACTTCTGCATAGGGATTACTGCAAGCGGTACTACGCCATTTGTCTGGGGAGCGCTTAGGCATGCGCGGGAACTGCATGGGGGGACCGCCCTTCTCTCGTGCCGGACCGGAAGCAAGTGCCCCTGGGCGGATCTGACCATCGAGGTCGATACCGGAGAGGAATTCATCCAGGGATCGACGCGACTGATGGCGGGGACCATCGAGAAGATGATTCTCAATCTGCTGTCAACGGTGACGATGGTCCGTCTGGGAAGGACTTACGGAAATCTCATGGTCAGTGTTGTTCCATCTAACAGAAAACTGGTGGCGCGGGCGGCATCTATCGTCAGCGCTATAACAGGCGTTTCTGAACCAGTCGCACGCGAGAGGGTGGCTGCGGTGCATGACGTGCGTATCGCAGCGCTCATGCTTGGACGCAATCTGACGGAAGAGCAGGCCAGGAATCGTCTGGCTGAATTTCATAACAATTTTCGACGGGCATACGATACCTGAGCCCGGCATCGGACAGTCCTGATATTGATGAAACCATTCCACATGTTTCATGTGACCCCGTCGTTTTTGCCGGTGCCGGACTGGCGCAGCTGCGTCCGGCGCTGTATGCATAAGGAGAAACAGGACCATGAACGATGAAAACATCCGGGCAGTTACCGAGCATATCCTGGCGGACCATTTTTATCCGGGTCTGGCCTTCAGTGTCGTGAACAGGGGAGGTACGCTCTACGCACATGGCGCGGGACTTCTGGAGGATGATGGTGCGCCAGCGACATCCGACACCATCTATGACCTGGCATCTCTGACAAAGGTTGTCGCCACGACTCCAGTGGTGCTGCGCCTGGCTGAACTGGGACAGCTTTCTCTCAAGGACCGGGCCGGGACGTGGATCCCGGAACTGCCTGAAGGGCTCCGGTTGTATCATCTCTTGACACACAGCGGCGGCGTCATCGCCTGGCTGCCTTTGTTTGAGGGCGACCTCAGCGAGCAGGGCGTGATTGATCATATCGTCAGGGAGGGTATGAAATACGGGATCGGCGAACACGTGGAATACAGCTGCATGGGGTTTGTCCTGCTGGATATCATCATCAAACGCATTACCGGTTCGACGGTTGCAGAACTTGCCCGGAAATGGATATGGGAACCGCTTGGTATGAGTCACACAGCATATAATCCGCCAGGCGGATGGCTTCCATTGATTGCTCCGACGGAGATCGTCAACGGGGCTCACCTCAGAGGGGTTGTGCACGACAGAAATGCGCGTTCACGGGGCGGCATTTCCGGGAATGCCGGTGTCTTTTCGTCGGTGACGGATCTGAGCCGGTACGTGCGTATGCTGCTTAACAAAGGGACGCTGGATGGTGTGCGCGTTCTTTCGCCGCACAGTATCGAACTGATGATGCAGGACAGGACTCCCGGCAAAGAGGAGGACCGTACCATCGGCTGGGTCCTTGGCCAAACGTATTCCATGTCCCCTGATTTTGTTTCTGAACAGTCTTTCGGGCATTCGGGGTTTACGGGGACGTCTATCGTTGTCGACATAGGGCGTAATATCGGTATTGTTGAGCTTGGCAACGGCGTCTATTACAGAAGGCCCCCGGGGGATGAATGCATCCATGCCCGTCGCCTGCTTGCAAATGTCCTGTATGAGGCGTTTGCATAACAACGATCGCGCCTATGGGCCCGGCGTTGCTTCTGCAGGACAGACGCCTGAAATAGATAACGCCGGCCTAGAAGTGCAGGATCCCGGCTATTGTGAAGGCAAGAAGAGTCATAAGGATCGTCATGCCACCGCCTGTGCAGAGCTGCCCGAGGGTATGGTCCTTGACGTCTATTTTGGCAACAGCAACCAGAACAAGCAGCAGATAAGACAAGGCTCCAACCCAGCCGAAGGTGATAGTCAATGCTGTTGCAGGGCCGGCGATACCGGCTGCGTGACCGGACGCTTTGTAGTGAAGAAGGTTGATTGTCAGAAGACCAATTACAGTAAACATATAGGACAGCATCAGCGCAAGGTACAGACGATCGCTGCGGAAGAAGAGGAGAATCAGAACGGTTCCGATCGTATAGCCGAGAACGCTGAGGATGAACGCCAGCTTCCGTTCCCCCCTGTAATCGCCATGATGACCGATCATATGGAACCATGCGCTGAGGGGGATCACACCGACGCAGACCGTTTCGATAAGGAAAGCTCCCAGATTATGCGCAGACTTGTCAAAGAGATAGAAGATCGCAAAAGTTATGATGGCAACGACAGGAGCATCCAGCAGATATGTCCACAGCCGCATCCGTTTCTCACGTGAAAGCATCATTGGCACCTCTCTCTTTGTAGTATTGCACTGCTTTTCTGGTTTGTTGGAGTAGTATAATTTCAATAAAGAGCTTTTCAACATTTCAGGGGAGACGCCGGAGAGCTTTTCCTGCTGCTTTATCCTGCCGGGCCTGTTTCCGCTGGCGTTATTGGCACCTGAGTTCTTGATAAGGTAGTGAAGAACACTGACAAATCTATTCTGCGTAGAAGTCGTCATGCACACAATGATGGGTGCCGCGAATGATGCCGCATCGTGTATACTATCTGTGAAATCACACGATGGGAGGCGAAAATGGGAAACGCGTTGCTGCATGTTCTGCCCGTCCTCATAGGGTACCTTCTCGGTTCTTTCCTTCCAGGGTACTTTCTGCCGCTCTGGATAAAAGATATCGACATACGGACGCTTGGGGATGGCAATCCCGGCACAATAAACGTCAAAAGGTCGCTGGGCCTTTCTCTTGCCGCCATGATCGCAGCCTATGACCTCACAAAAGGGTTGATATCAATGCTCATTGCGTATGAATGGTTCAAAGCTCCTGTGTATATCGTTGCTCTCGCGGGTTTTGCCGCTATCGTGGGGCACAAATTTCCCTTTTATCTCAAGTTTAAGGGTGGAAGAGGCATCGCTACCACCGTTGGCATTTTCATCTTCCTCCTTGGCAAGGTGACAACGGAATCCATGGCTTTTCATGATGTGGTCGCTGCTCTCTGCTACATCGGGGTATACGCAGCGTTGACCATGGCGGCTACGCATGACGAGGATTTTCTTGCCATTACGATGCTGCCCATCATCGGGGCCATCCTTGCCTTCTACGTCCGATCGTACAGCGAGCTGACCCTCGTGCTGGTCCTGATAGGGATGATCTCCTATGAGAGCTCAAAGAACCTGCGGCGCGAAATGTTTGTGGTGGCGAACGACAGGTCTACTCTCTGGAGGATCTTTGCCCGGCCTCTTGCCATCCTTGTCATTTTTCTCGGCCTGTTCATCAGCAGGCAGAACGTGCTTCTGATCGTGGGCGGCGTTCTGTTTCTCTTTTTTCTCCTCGATATTCTCAGGATAACTATTCCACGTCTGGAGGCAGTGCTTCACGGGAACATCTGGAAAGATGCGAGACTCCTGCGGGAGCGTGAGCAGGGGAGGATTTCGTCGATCACCAATTTTCTGCTCGGGATCTTTCTTCCCTTGCTGTTCTTTCATCAGCATGTTACGTATGCAACCCTCGGTTTCCTGTCCATCGGCGGCGTCTCTGCAAAGATCGTTGAGATAAACTACGGGAAAACGATCCTGTTCAGGAAGAACGGAAAGACTCTTCAGGGAACACTGGCATTCTTGAGCGCCTGCCTCAGCGTCGCGTATTTTTTGTGGGTGGCGAAACTCCTGTCTCTGTGGATCGGGCTCGTGGGGGCATGCGTCGCCACGCTTGCCGAGATGCTTCCTTCGCAGATCGATGACAACCTGAGCGTGCCGATCGTTTCGGGCGCTATCATGGAATTTGTTCTCAGGCTGTTTGTCTAGCGGATGACGGTGTAGCGCGTCGATCTCTTCTTTTCGTAAGGAAGGGCGGTCAGATAGATCCAGCTGAACAGCTGTCGCATCCATCCCCTCTTCTGGAACCTTCTTGTCGAGGAGAAGACGCTCGTTGTTTTCAGATAGAAATGCCGGGAGCGGCGGTTGCAGTCGCGCAGCATTCTGGTATCTTCGCCAAAAGTCAGACTCTCATCGTATCGGATGCCGTTCAGCAGGTCCCGGCGTATGCATTGGATTGATCGTGTCGTTCCTGTAAGGCGGTTGGCGAGATTGTAGAAACGATACCACCCCCGGGCGAGCCTGGAATCTGGATCAGGGAGCAGGGAGACCATGCCGCTCCCCAGGTCTCTGCCGGCATTCTTCTGAAGGAAAAGATCGAGTTCTCTGAAGAATGCTGTTCCAAGAGAAGTATCGGCATCGAGGAAGATGACCCATTCGCTGAGCCGAGACAACAGAAGCATTCCCTGATTGCGCGCTTTTGAAACGCTTGCTTCGCCGATGCTCATTCTCTTGAGAGATGTCGAGGCATACTCATCGATAATCTCCCGGGTACGGTCTGTGGACCCGTTTTCCACAACAATGACTTCGTAGCGGTCCCTTGGATAGTCGATGTCCCGGAGGGATGCAAGCGTCCTGTCGATATAGCCCTCTTCATTGTGCGCAGGAATGATCACCGAAAAAAACAGAACCCCATTCTTTTCCACCAGCCGTCTCCTCTCGTTCTGTTCCTGACAGACAATTGATAACAATACCTTACCAGAGAGTTGCAAAAAGGAAAATGCAGGGGAGGGACCGCTCTGTTGCTGGTTCCAGAGGGGCACAAGGGAACAACCTGTATTGAGCGGCGAAGAAGAGATGGCGTGAAAGCTTTTCTGAGAGGTTTTGCCTTTGACTGGTTTGAACTATGGCGGTATTGTATCCTTGAGAGATCAGTTGGTTTGTACGATGTATGGACTGTGGAGGCCCAATGAAAATAGGTGTGATCGGACTGGGAGCTATCGCCCGGAAGGCATATCTCCCCATACTGGCTGCCAGGGAAGATTTGGATATCGTCCTGGCGACCCGCAATTCTCAGACGCTGGATCAGATCAGCCGGCAATACCGTATCCCTCAGAAGGTGGGATCAGTGGATGAACTGGTCCGGACCGGTATTCAGGCCGCGTTTGTCCACGCAGCGACTGAAGCTCACTTCCATATCGTCCAGCGCTTGCTGGAAAGTGGGATTGACGTCTACGTTGACAAACCCCTTGCCTATTCCCTGAAGGAATCCCGGGATCTCGTCGAGCTGGCTGCGCGCCGCCAACACCTTCTCATGGTGGGCTTCAACCGGCGCTTTGCTCCCCTGTACAGTCAGCTGCGCGATGTTCCCGGCAAATCTCTGGTCCTCATGCAGAAGAATCGTGTCGATCCTCCTGAACCAGTGCGGACTTTCATTTTCGACGACTTTATTCACGTTGTAGATACGCTGCGTTTTTTATCCCCCGGCGTGCCTCAGGATGTTCACGTCACCGGCCACAAGAAGGACGGCCTCCTGGAGCAGGTTGTTGTCGAGTGGTCCTGCCCGTGTTTTACTGCGATCGGGATCATGAATCGAGACAGTGGGCAGACCGAAGAGAGACTCGAAGTCGTCGCCTCCGGGAACAAATGGCAAGTTGATGATCTCGACGAAAGCATTCACTTCCGCGGGGAAGAAGAGAAAAGAGTCCGCTCCAGCGATTGGGAACCGGTCCTTGTCCGCCGCGGATTTGCGCAGATCATCGACTGTTTCCTTAATGCCACAGCTCATGGGCTTCCCATTTCCCCGACTGCAGAGGACTCTCTGCTGACCCACGAACTCTGCGAGCAGATCGTCCGGGAGCTGGATGCTGTGTGAACAAACACGTGGGCTTGGGGTGGGAATAACTGTCTGAAAGAGACAGGGACAGACTCCCGGTCGCCGATAAGGTGAAATTGCCGCTTGCGGCCGAGTGCCTCACAGGTAATTGATGTCAAGATAATTGATTCTCAAGAGGATGTAGAGAATCAGCTATTCTGTATCAGAGAAGGAAGAATATCAGGGATCGCAGCGAAAAGCCATGTATGCTGTCAACCGGGCAGGACGCAGATGGTCGCGGGGGGCCGATTTGGACGGCCGACCTCTAGGTTATGGGCCTAGCGAGCTACCAGACTGCTCCACCCCGCATTTTCTGACGCTGTTACTGAACTTTCTCACAAATAGAACTCACGGGTACGGTAGTTCCAATAGAGGAACCGCATAAGGCAGAAACAAGATGCTCGAAATGCCATATACCCGTAAGATTGCTTGTATAAGAAGTATACACCTATTTGAGAGTAGTGCTTGTCGACCAGAGTGCGGAATCGTACGTTTGTATCATACTTGAGGCGGAGAAACTTGCCTCTCTCGCGGTAGAAGAATGCTGTCTGCCATCTGCTCTTGGACAGCATCCCCGGCACATCTGTCCAGCGCATCAGTGGCAAGCTGAATGCCTGCATTCTTCTTCATGATCTTCGCTGTCTCTGAGGCAGAGATAGCCATCTTGCTGCAGGTATTCATATGTCAAGGCACCATTATAGGACCAATGACGGTCTTATATTCCTCTCTCACACGATATAGAAGAAAGTGAGCAGAAGAGATGAGACTGATCATGGAGTAACGGCAATCAGTGATGAAAGTGCTGCAGGAACAATACTGCTTACGTATTGAAGAAAGAGAAGCCGGGGATCCTGGATGCGCTCGCGGGTCCTGCGTGCCTGGACTGCGCATGTACTTGCAGCGTCCCGCGTACGGCGATCTGGTGGTTGTCGAGGTGGTCGCGCTCAACGCTGGCGATTCCTGACGATATCCTGTACCTGCGCGCGCTTTCCTGTGGCTGACGGCCTGTAATATGTACAAGTTCCTTTCATACAAAGTATCACCCATTCTGAAGTCGTATAGCATAAGTCTGGGATTTTGCCTCAGGGCCTTTTCCATTGCGTACAAGTCTTTGCTCGCCGAGAACAGGAGCGTTGCGGATTTTTGCCTCATTTCTCCAGAGTACTATTGCATGTAAGGGACGTACTCGGCAGAGCGTTCTATCCTGTATCAGGATGCTGAAACGCTGCGAAAGGGACAAAACCACTGATGCAAACACAGATAGACAATCACGAGAAAGCTTGGACGTGGTGGAGATAGGGGGGCTCGAACCCCCGACCTCCTGCATGCCATGCAGGCGCT
>CAZEWU010000032.1:2027-8918 GCA_964516155.1 uncultured Caldisericota bacterium | reverse complement strand
CGACACTGAATGGCGTCATCAGGTCGGACGGTACTCCTATACGGTGGTTTTTTGAATACGGCACCAGCGAGCCATACGATATGTCAACAGACCAGAAGGGACCGCTCCCGTGTAATACAACCTACAATATCAGCACCGCCGTCAATGGACTGAAGTCCGGGACTGTGTATCATATGCGTCTTGTTATTGTAAGGCCGAACGAAACATTGATCGTAGGAAATGATATGACCTTCACAACCCTGGAACCGTCACGTTCTCCCGTTCGTCAGGACTAGAAACTCTCCGGAACCGCCATCTCTTTTCACGATTTCACATTGCATTTTATACCTCTGAGGTACACTGACAGCGGAGCTTCTGCCGATAAGAAAAGGCGAGGAGCCGGCGCACGGAGGTAATTTTATGACAACGCGAACGTTTACGATTCATAACAAGACTGGTTTGCATGCACGTCCAGCTACCCTGTTTGTTCAGACAGCAGCTCACTTCAAATCTAAGATCAAGGTTACCCGCGAAAACCACACCGTCGATGCCAAGAGCATTCTCGGTATCCTGTCCCTGGGAGCCAGCAAGGGTACCACTATTGATGTTACTGCCGACGGAATAGATGAAACAGAAGCACTTGCCGCCCTGGATACACTGTTGACAACAACGATCGGAGAAAACGAATGAGTACAATGAAAGGCATTGCGGCTTCAGCGGGAATAGCCATCGGTCGCGTTTATATCTATCGACCGGAGGATCTCGTCATTGACGCCGAAGCCCATGACACTCTTTCCCCTGAAGAAAAACTCAATGCTATCAACATGGCAACTCAGAGCGTGCACGATCAGGTCAAAGATCTCCATAAGCGTATGGAAGACCAGGGCAAGGCCAAAGAAGCAGAGATCTTCTCTGCTTATGAACTTTTCCTGGATGACCCGACGCTGAAGGAAGCCATGGAACGATATGTCCGTGAGGGCTTTACCGCTGTAGCAGCCGTTCATCGTGGCTACGAAGAAAATGCCCAGCTCATGGACAACCTTGCAGATCCCTATTTTCGCGAACGTGGCAAAGATATCCGGGACGTCGGAGACCGCGTGGCCCGGGCATTGCTAGGAACTCCCAAACCAGACCTGCGCGCTTTGCCATTCCAGGCCATTGTGGTGGCACGCGACCTGGCGCCGGCTGACACAGCCTCTGTCGATCGCGAAAACGTCCTCGGATTTGTCACCGAACAGGGAAGTACGACAAGCCACACCGCAATTCTGGCCCAGGCACTTGGCCTGCCGGCCGTCGTAGGACTGGGAGCAACTCTTGCCGGCGTAACAGAACACGCCCGTCTCGGCGTGGACGGAGCAGCCGGCACTGTTATTCTGGATCCCACTCCGGAAGAACGGGAGAAACTGGAAGGACGGAAGAAAGAGCTCGAAGCAGAACAGGAACTTCTGGAAAAATACAAAGGCAGAGAAGCTGTTCTTGCAAGCGGTAAGCACATCGAGGTATCTGCCAATATCGGCGGTCCCGGCGACGTTGCCACCGCTCTCAAGTTCGGCGCTGACGGCGTCGGGCTGTATCGTACAGAATTCCTGTTCCTGGACCGGGACAGTCCTCCCACGGAAGATGAACAGGTAGAAGCATATCGCACGGTCCTGTCCGCATTCGGGACTAAGCCGGTTATCATCCGCACACTGGACATCGGTGGAGACAAGCAGATTTCTTATCTCCATTTGCCACATGAATCCAACCCCTTCCTGGGAGTTCGCGCGACCCGGCTCGGCCTGCGGAGGCCTACCCTGTTCAAGACACAGCTGCGAGCCATCCTGCGTGCCAGCACCGCCGGAAAAACACGTATCATGTATCCTATGATCGCTGTTGCAGAGGAGATTGAACAGGCAAATCTGCTTCTTCATACAGTCCGGGATGAACTCGACAGCGAAGGGATTCCCTACGATCACTCGATCGAGGTCGGCATCATGGTGGAGATTCCATCCGCGGCTCTTGATGCACAACATCTTGCCGAGCAGGTTGACTTCTTCTCCATTGGAACGAACGATCTGACCCAGTATACGTTTGCGGCTGACCGGACGAACCGTGACCTCAATTATCTGTACCAGCCGCTTCATCCGTCTGTGCTGTCCCTTATCCGCATGACCGTCGAGGCAGCACATCTGCATGGCAAGTGGTGCGGCGTGTGCGGAGAACTCGCCGGAGATCCTCAGGCTGTGCCGGTTCTTGTGGCAATGGGTGTCGATGAACTTTCGATGTCGCCTGCCAAGATGCTGAGAGCAAAACAGATTATCCTGTCATTGTAGATTTGTCTTTCTCGTGCTGCACACAATCGGTCCCGTCTTGCCGCGGGACCGATTGTCACGTTATGTGCTTTCTTCAGACCCGTGCAACAAAGGAAACACGTCCCTCTGATTCCGGCTCCGTGCATGGAGTCGTCAGATCAGAAGTCCGCGCCTGATAGACCGCGCTGAACCCGGCAGAGAACAAGTCGCCGGTTACTTCGGCAACAGACCATGCGTTTTCTACGAATGTCTCATCAAAACGCAGCCAGCCGCCTACGTCCTCGCGTACAAATCCAGACATCCTGATGCGCCCCTGCCGCCGTTCCTCATCGTACATGCCCCGCTTGACGATCATGGCATCCGGAGCATCCTCGATCGTCACGTTGTTCCAATGGCGCAACCCGACAACAGAATTGAGATCAAAGACAAACATTCCGTCTGGAAACAGAGCACGATGAACACAGACAAAACAGGACTGCAGAGCCTGTCTGCCAGCCAGGTGATTCAGTGCATCAAACGTGGAAACTGCCAGTCCGAAACGTGACGGAAGTGCGAAATCAGCGGCATCGGCCTGAACGAAGACCGCTTCACCTGATGAAACAAAAGAGAGACAGTTGCTTCTAGCATGCGCCAGCATCGGCTCGGAGCTGTCCAGACCGGTAACTGTATACCCCGCCCGCAGAAACTGTAACGCCAGCTGCCCCGTACCGCAGCAGACATCCAGCAACGTATGCTCTCCCTGAGAACACCGCTGTTCATAGAGCGCACGGATCTGTGGCCCGGCCTTTGAAACAAATCCCGTCCAGCGTTGATTGTATACCTGTGCAAACGGTACAGTATATGAAGATTTCATATCCTTGTTCCCCCATGTAATCCTTTCTGCCATGCTACCATGGGTTGTTCCCAGGTCAAGTTTGTTCACCCTTGGCGGGAGGCCATGCTTATACTCGGATAGAAAGGCACAGATCGATATATTAATAGTCTGTGAAGAGCGCCACAATGAAAAGAATAGATTCAAAACTGACTTGCGTGATCGTCCTGTGCGCATTTACCGTTTTGCTCCTGGTACCGGCTGCCGCAAGAGCAGGCAGTGTGATTCCCATCGCCAGCGTGCCAAAAACTGTCAAACCAATAACCAGGGTCCCCGTTCCTATCCTCCTTCGTCTTGAAGACGTCAGTCCCTGGTATGCGCTCAACGCCAACCGGCTTGCCCTGCTTCGCCAGATCGCCGGATACCTCGGCTCCCAGCATGTTCCCTTTCATGTCTCCATGATTCCGATTTACATAAACCCGGTGAGCGGCGAAGAACTCGGCCTCTGGGACACCTCCGACCCCCGTATCCAGGAATTTGTCGAGACCATCCGCTATATGGTCCAATGCGGAGGCATCATTGGGTTGCATGGATGTACCCATCAGATGGGAACCGGTATTACAGCTTCCTCCTTTGAATTCTCCGCCGATCCTCACCAGCCGGAAGGAACCCTCAAGTACATGGCAGACCGCGTCAATGCCGCTCTTGATCTGGCTGCTGCAGCGCATATCCCTATCACCTACTGGGAAACACCCCACTATACCGCTTCGT
The DNA here is from genome assembly GCA_964516155.1 of uncultured Caldisericota bacterium. Taxonomy (GTDB): domain Bacteria; phylum Caldisericota; class Caldisericia; order Cryosericales; family Cryosericaceae; genus Cryosericum. The sequence goes on along the minus strand of CAZEWU010000032.1, from coordinate 5,066 downwards.
CAGAGCAGTATCACTATCTTGAAAATCGTTTCAGTATCCTGTACGAACCAGGTCCTCAGGAATACTCCGTCAAGGAGCCCTACCTTGTGCAAAGCAGCAATGCAACGATCAAATCAACCTGCTTCATACCAACGCCTCTGGGCATGGTCGAGGATGCAGATGGCTTTCTCTCTATTCTCCATTATGCTTTTCATCCGAGAAACCATACGCTGGCCAGCCTGTTCTTCCACCCCTTCCGTGAGCGGCTCCTGTGCTCTGACGGCAGTACGCTTAATCTTACAGACGTCTCTGCCGATTATGTTGAATCGCTCGTCAGAACTTTCAGGCAGCAGGGATTCACATTTGTCCGTGTTACCGACATCCGTCAGAAGCTTCTTCGCGCCGGTACCCGGCCCCTTTCCTGATACATCTTCCTCTGCATTTCCGGGGAACTCTTGCCTTGTTCCTGCGTCTAAAACGCGTACAATATCCCACATTGCCAGAAGCAGCAGGGAGAAGGACTGACAAAATGAAACGAACAGCAAAAATGATTCTTGTTGCAGCACTAGTCTTAGCGGCACTTACCAGCGTTGTACCATCAGCGAAAGCAGTCGCGCGCCGTCCAGAGACAGAAAAGCCTCCGGTCAGTTCAACGCATATCGCACTTCTTCGCCTCGAGGATGTCAGCCCATGGTACGCACTGAACCCGAAGCGTCTTGAACTCCTGCGCTACATCGCCGATTACCTCGCCTCGCGCCATGTTCCATTTCAGGTAGCAATGATTCCTGTCTACCTTGATCCCGCAGCAGGTATCCGTCTTGATATCGATACCCAGAGTGACCCGCGCATACAGGCATTCATTGCAACAATCCACTATATGATGAGTAAGGGCGGCATCATAGGTCTGCATGGGTATACGCATCAGATGGATGAAGGAGTGACCGGAAACAGCGTTGAGTTCTCTAACGATTCGCGCGCAATCGAGAGTACGGTCCAGTATATGGCAGTGCGGGTGAATGCAGCTCTATCGGCTGCTAAAGCAGCCGACATCCCCATTACATTCTGGGAAACACCCCACTACACAGCGTCACCGGAACAATATGCATATCTGGAAAGCCGATTCTCCATCATTTATGAGCCGGGGCCGACCAGCCACCGGGCGAAAAAACCTTTTCTCCTGAGCAGTTCCAACCCAGCCGTAGGAAAAGTCTGTTTTGTCCCCACCCCTCTCGGTATGGTACAGGGACCAAAACAAGTCCATTCCCTTGTTTCATTCGCCGACACATTCCATCAGCAGGTCCTTGCCTCCCTGTTCTTTCATCCCTTCCGCGAACAGCTTCCTTCATCACGTGGAACACTGCCTTCTGAAGAAGACGAAACAGGCGCCTACCTGGAAAAGATTATTCCTGCCTTTCAGTCCCACGGCTATACGTTTGTTCCGGTCACTGAGGTACGGAAGCAACTTCTTACAGCAGCCCAGCCCCATCACACCAAAGCTGTCCACTCCACCTTGCCCTGAATAAAAAGACCCCCTCGTTTCTGACGAGGGGGTCGAGCCGTATATGGGCTGAGTCCGATCGGTATCGCCTAACCGATAATGCCCCACTGCAGCGGTTTGACTTCGTCACCGTACTTCTTCTGGGCGTCCAGAAGGCGCGTACGCTGCGCCTCAAGCTCTGTGAACAGGACTTCTGGAACATCATGCGTGCTGGTCTTCCAGCTTTCAAGGACACGGTCGATCTTGCTGACGTTCTCAGGAATGCGAAGTGAGAATTCGGCATCATATTCTTCCTGAGCATAATCGCGACCAATAACGTTCTTGAACAGCGGAACAAGATCCTTGTACTCCGGAATCCAACCGGTTGCCGTCTTGATAGCTTTGACGTCGCCATGGCAACGCAGTTCCATCCACTTGTACCAGACCTTTTTGTCGTTCTTGCCGTTCAGGAACTTGCCGTCGCGGCTCTTGAGGAAGTAGTTTACTCCGAAGATCTTGGGCAGACGCGTCGCTCCCTTGCCAAAATCAACATTGATCTGAAGATACTTGCCCAGCGGGATGGAAAGAAAATCCAGATTGGACATGGGGTTGTGCTGACGCACACCTGCTTTGCCGATGGTAGCGGCAGTCGTCTCGGACTCAATAGAAGCTCCATAAGCAACAATGCCGTGAGCCCAGTCGATCGACTCCTGCACCGGGACCCATGTATCCGAGTCACGTCCGCCGTAGACGTAAGCGCTGACTTCAACGCCTTCAGGATTATCAACATTCCTGTCCAGATTGTCGAGCATACCAAGACCCAGCGTGAAACGCGCGTTCGGATGTGACGGCGGTACGGGCTTACCCGCTGCATCAACCATACCCGGTTTCCATTCGCCTTTGAAGTTCACGCCATGAGCTGGAACAGGAACATCCTTCCCATCCCAGTACACATCGCCATTGTCCATTTTGAGAACGTTGCTGAAGATGATCTGTTTTCCAGCCGTATGCAGGGCTTTCCACTGGATCGGATCATCCTTGCTGTTGATACCCAGGATGATCCCGAACATGCCATGTTCGCAGTTAACAGCATGAACGACACCGTTGACCTTGCGCAGGTATGCGATATCGTCTCCGACAACCGTCTCGCCATCCAGCATGGCGGTAGAGGTCTTGCCACACATTGACGGGAATGCCCCTGTGAAATAGGTAACACGGTCATTCGGTCCATGAACGCCCATGACCAGCATATGCTCGCACAGCCAGCCTTCCTGCGATCCACGATGGATAGCGAGACGCATGGCCATCTTCTTCATGCCCAGGGTGTTTCCGGCGTACTGTGTGTTGGCACTGTAGACGATCTCGTCCTTGAGATCGATGTAGATACGGCGTTTGTCGATATTCTTCGTCGTCTTGTTTTCCGTCAGCTCCCCTTCGGAGTGAACAAACTTGAAGAACCGGGCGTTTTCGCCCTGACGGATGAATTCCTGGTAGCCGGGCCGATAGAGCAGCTTCTCCGAATGTGCGACGTAGGAACTGTCTGTCAGTTGAACGCCGGGGATCGCGAAGACCGAACCATTCGG
>CAZEWU010000032.1:0-2017 GCA_964516155.1 uncultured Caldisericota bacterium | reverse complement strand
AAGATAACAAGCATCTCACGGCCATGCATAATGCCCTTCATGACCTCGTTGATATCGTTGAGACCTTCCGTGCGGTCCCGCGTGGAAATCTTGGGACCCATCTCCTCGCCGGGCTCCACAAGAATGTTGGTATGCTCCTTGTCACGCCCCTGGTCCGCCGGTGAATCAAAATGAATGGTATGACCATCCACAGCAAGCTTGTGCTCCTCACCATCGTTGAGCGCTTTTTCACGGATATATGCAATATCGCTCTCTGAATCATCGCAGACAAAGACACTGGCAGGATCAAACAACTTGATGAAGTGAGCAATAAAATCATACAACCTTGCGTTCGAGATCTTGCTGAGTTTTGCGTACTGCTCAGCGCCAAGACGCTCTTTCAGCAACGTGACAATTTCTTCGTTCATGCACACACCTCCACCGATATCGGCTCGCAGGCCATAATTCTTTCATAATCATTTTACACCTTTGTGGAGAAATACAGCCCCTGAGTCCAGCAAATGCAGTTGTAATGCTACTCTTTGATCACCAACCCCTCACGACCTTCCTGCTGCGGCCGGACCGTCATCAGCATCCGGGCTGCAGAGCTCCGGAATATCAGCTGCATGCACAGCTCCTGCAGGCACGATCAAGGCTTCTTTCGTCATCAGTCCGCGCCCGGTTATCCAGTCGACGCGCACTGTCTATCTTGATGATCCACGGGCAAGTTCCAGCCCTGCAAAGAGGTCCTCGGTCTCCAATTCTTCCTCGGTCGGGACAGGTTCCTCCTCACCCAGCAGCCAGTGGTGAGAAAGGAGAAAGTCTTTAAGTTCCTGTTTGCGGCGAGCGAACTGATCGGAGCGGATAACAGGATGAACGTTCCTGACCGTCACAGGGTGGTCAAGCCGATAGATGAAGTTCGCTCCTGAGCGACCATGCTGCAACAATTCACCGGGAATCTCCTCGTCCATGCGCGCGACCCTGAGGAGCGTAAGGTATCCCTCTTTGAAACCATCAAAGTATGCCAGGAATGCCGACGGGTGCCAGAGAGCAAACCAGCCCTCAGAACAGAGCCCGGCAAAGACTTCATATGTAACGGGAATACGGAGATAGCTGTCAATCCTGGCAGCATAGCGAAGAGGATACTCTGTGCGAACGACAGCTTCCTGCAGCAGCAGCCCCAGCGGAGAAAGCTGGAATCGCGGACGGCCCCGGCACGGATCAAGAACAAATGGGCCCCGGTGGCCGACAGAACGCTTCTTGCAAACGAACAGAGGCGGATCGGAGCATATGCCCATACCCAGGCCGCTCATGGCAAATATACTGACCCGTTCATCACGCCATGCCATTTCTATCTGCACACCAGGCACCTCCTCTGCCACTATGTATTGTATGCAGGGAGGACAAGAACAAAAGCTGGGAACCAGAACGGCAGAAGAAGTGTCTAAAATGGTGTCTTCGTGATTCAGAACACAGAACCGGTGGCAGATGTGATACAATAAGCTATCTCATTCAAAGATATCCTGGGGGTTTTGCAGTATGAGAAATGCAATCAAAGTGCTTATAGTTCTTCTCGTTGTCCTGCTTGCTGCAGCCGGCGTAGCCTGGTACACGCTGGGACACGGGGGACAGCAGGCAGGCAACACCTCAACCGATGTTACAGCGGCGCGGCAGGTGTTGAGCGATATCAAGGCGAACAGTACATTGAAGTTTTCAGTAGCTGTTCCTCAGAAGTTTGACTGGTATATCGGCACAGAGCAGGGAAACCCGCAGCAGACAACGCTGTCAGGGGTTGCCATGGTGGCAAAGGCCGCAACTTCCGCTGAAGCCGAGCAAATCGACACGTGGTTGCAGCAACAGGGATTCACAGGAAATTCCGAGAATACCAACTTTGGAGATACAGCTGTCAGCGAAGGTTATACAAAGGGTTCCGTCGCCGTGATCGTTGTCACGCCGGTTTCTTCAGAGGGCACGGCACAGACGATGACACAGCTCAAGGTCTATGCCGGCAACCTGCCGCAGAGCGCTACTCCGTCGT
>CAZEWU010000031.1:0-9185 GCA_964516155.1 uncultured Caldisericota bacterium | reverse complement strand
CGTATTCCCGGAGCATTTTCTCGCCGGCGTTCCCTGCCCCGGCGATCAGCACCCGCTTGATGTGCCACCTTTCCCCGCCGGGATGTCGGCGACACGCGGTCCTGTTATGAGACCATTCATAATTGACGCGCCTTACTCCACGCACGCCGACCATCAGGACAATGGCCAGAATCATGCTGGTCAGGTAGGCTCCCCGTGACCATATGGTCTGACGCGAGGACAGAAGATACACCGGAAAGGCCGCTATCTTCGCGATGACGACCACATAAATGACCTTCCATTCATCCGCAATATCTGTGTACCTCCACAAGCTTCTGGGAAGGCGCCAGAAGAAATTGCACAGAACAAAGATCATGATCTCGATGATGCCGGGCGCAGTCAGTGTATAATCCGCTGCGGCAGGCAGGCGAAAGTCAAACCGTATGAGAAGCCCGACATACGTGGAAGCGGTATACAAAACTATATCAACGAGGATATGACGCAGAAGCACGGCCATTTCCTGCCCGGGCCGGTCACTCCGTTTCAGGTTCATGTGTCCTTCCTTCGGATCATCAAATTCGCCCCCGCTCAGACTGTCACCAGGTGAATACCGGTGATATACAGTCTTTCCCGTCGTATTCCACAGCTATCTGATGCTCTGACGGCCATAGTCTTCTGCAAATCCAGCTAAGACAGTATCCAGCGACTCGACGACATAATCGACCTGTTCCTCGGTCATGGTCGTAAAGAACGGCAGAGCGATCGTGCGCCGGGCGACACGCTCCGTCACCGGGAAACTTCCGGGCGCATACCCGAACTCTTTGACATAGAACCGCTGGAGATGGATCGGAGTAAAGTATCTTCTCGTCTGGACACCAAGCTCGGCCAATCTGTCGATGATGAGTTCCCGGTCCTCCATCGAGAACCAGCCTGCAAGACGTACGACATAGACGAACCAGCTCATGCGGGTAACATCGGGAGCGATCCATGGGATAATGACGCCGTGGACACGGTTGAGCCTGACGTTGTACCACGCAGCGACCTGTGCCCTGCGCTCGATGATGGAGTCAAGGCGCTGCAGCTGCGAACTTCCCAGAGCGCAGTTGATGTCGGAGATACGGTAGTTGTACCCCAGGCGCTCATGACCAAGCCAGTCATCCGTCTCACCCCGTCCCTGATTACGCATGCTGTGGCACAGTCGGGCGAGCTCATCGGAATTGGTGACGATGCACCCGCCTTCCCCCGTCGTGATCTGCTTATTCGGGTAAAAGGCAAAGGCACCGGCATCGCCCCATCCGCCGCAACGGCGCCCTTTCCACTCGGAACCGAGAGCTTCGCAGGAATCCTCGATAAAAGAGAGGCGGTGCCGGCGCGCGATCTCCCTGAGGGTGTCCAGTTCCGCCGGCTGTCCGAAGGCGTCGACGGCAAGAATCGCCCTTGTCCTCGGCGTGATGGCTCCTTCGATACGTGTCGTATCGATATTGCAGGTATCGTCCCGAATGTCGACGAAGACCGGTCGCACGCCTTCGAAGAGAAGGCAGTTTGCCGAAGCGATGAAACTGAATGGCGTTGTTATGACTTCGTCCCCCCTGCCGAGCCCGAGGGCCCGCACGATCAGGTGCAGCGCCGACGTCCCGCTATTGACGGCGACAGCATGAGCTGTGCCGGCGACGGATGCCAGCGACGTCTCAAATTCCGGCAACCTGGGGCCCAGGCTCAGATACCTGCTCCGCAGCACAGAAAGCACCGCCGCTTCATCGGATGCGTCGATCCACTGCGCAGATAACGGTATGTTCATGTCTCACGCTCCCGGCGTTCCGCCAGTTTCAACGGACGTCAATCCACCAAATGCCCACAGCAGCAGCACAGCGATCAGGACGGAGCCTGCAGCTGCAACGACCGCCCACGTGTCAGAAGATATCGTGACGACGGCAAGACCGCCCGCCATGAACAGGCCCTGGACAAGGGAGCACCTCGTCAGCGTCGTCCACATTGAACTTCCATGCATGCGCATCTTGTCATAGGAATGCGACCGGTCGCCGCCGGCAAGCCGCGATCCCCTTCGCAGACGGCGCAGGACCGTCGTGACGATCTCAAGCAGAAAGAACCCGACCATGAGCAGCGCGGCTACACAAAAACGCCAGTCAATGGCAACAGAGAACGCAAGATAGAAGAGCAGCACGCCGGCGGCATAAGCGCCGCCGTCGCCCAGATACACACGGGCGGGCGGGATGTTATACGCGAGAAATCCCAGCATCGCTCCTGCCGCCGCGAACGCCATACCCTCCTCCCGGACGAGCCCGGCCTGCATGGCCAGAACGGCAAGACCGGCATAGGACAGAACGGCCACGCTGCCGGCAAGACCGTCCATACCGTCAACCATGTTGACGGCATTGACAGCGACTCCCAGCGCTATGGCCCCGAGGCAGGCGACAAGAACGGGAATCCCGCCGAGAACCGACATGAGCCACGCCCCTTTCGGCACGACAGCCAGGCCGACAGCACCTCCCAGAAACAATTCCACAAGAAGGCGGACCCAGGGACTGAGGCCGATCCGGTCATCCAGCGATCCCATGACAAGAAGCGCCAGGAGTGTCCACGCAAGGACCGGCGGTACTTCATGCTGCAGCAGCGCTATGACGATCAGCCAGCTCGTCCAGACGCCGACGCCCCCGAGATATGGAACAGAAGTAAGCTGCGTTTTGAGGATACCGTCCGGCCTGTCCACGAATCCGACGCGAAGAGCGACCAGACGAAAAACCGGCACCAGCAGCAGCGCACCGGATAATCCTGCCAGGCCCGCCATCAGGTCTTTCATAAGACATTCCTCCGGCGCAGCATCATCGCGCTCCGTTGTCCCTCGCCCGTGCATCGTCCAGAACGAAGAGAGGCCTGCTCTGGGGGACAAAGCGACAGACGATCTGTTTAACAGGCTGAGACAACCGTAATGCCATTGCAAGCCAGGGACGATAATAGAGCGTCAAGGGACAACTCTGTTTCCGGAAGCCGAAATTCGTCATGAGGAACGACTGCACATTCGTCTGGTGAAAGACACTCCTGAAACCAGCATTAGCATATCGGCACCGATGGTCTCCCGTCAGATAGTGCTCACCCATGCTGTACATAAGAGCATATGTCCCATAACAGGCGAGCCCCTCAGGAGCCATCTTGCCAGTCGAGTAGTTAACTTCCTCATCGCCGAAGACAAAGTTGATCGCGAACCCCACAAGCGCTCCCTCGTGAAACACACCCCAGTATTCCACGATATCACTGTACCTCCCGGCCACCTCCGCCTGATGAACAAACACGACCCTGGACTCGGGGACGGGTGCTCCGCGGTACCGTGCAAACGCAGAAATGTAGATGTCGTAACCGCTCTTGACGATCAGGGACGCATCCACCGGTTCCACCGTGCAGTCCCGGAAGCCGCGGCGGGTCTTGTGCCGGTGTTCCTGAGCCATGGCTTCCATAGGCAGAAACGTATCGCAGACAACGCAATACCACGGCGGATCATCCTCTCCCGCTGCAAAACCTCTTGTGTATCGTACCATCGCAGCCTGCGGGAATTCTTCCAGCAGAAACCGGACGGTCTTGTCGTCAATGCCGCAATGAATCGATGCCGGTCCTATGGGAACGACCATATGTTCATACTCCCGCCAGAGCAAGCCTTCCCGCTCGACCGTTTTCACTCCTGTTTCGCCATAGAAGTCCCGCCAGCGGCGGTTGAGTTCACTCCGGTTCATGCTGATCTCCTCCCCTGTCCTGTGCGTATGACTTGGTGCAGGATACCGTTTCCGCGCCGGTCGCCGTCACCGCCTGGATGCCTGCAAGGAACCTGCGCGCCAGCAACCGGTAGTCAAAATGTTCAAGAGCATAACGCTTCCCCTTGTCACCAAGCCCAGACCGCTCCTGTTCCGACAATTCGCCGAGCTCCCTGATCGCTGCGGCGGCTGATGCAATGGAATCCTCTGCAACGGCAATGCCACACCCGGCCAGCGCCACAGGATCGGCTGTTCCAGCTGTCACGGTTACGATGGGCTTTCCTGCCATCATGTAGTCCACGACCTTGTTAAACGACGTCCCGTACCGGTACAGGGGAAACGGTCGGTTGCCAGCATAGAGGATATCGGCTTCCTGCAGTACCGACGGAACCGAGGATTTGGCCACAGCGGGCACGAACACGACGTTCGGCAGACCCATCCGTTTGCTCTGGCTTTTCAGGAAAGGAAGGCAGGGGCCCTGTCCGACGATGACAAAACCGAAGCGCCCCGCAGGAAGCATGGCAGCGATGTCCAGCAGCCGTCCAAGTGCATTAGCTTCCCCGATCGTCCGCATGTACATTACCACGCACTTCCCCTGATCGTGCATCGTGCCAATAACAGAAGCCACTGCCGGCGGCGGGTCGCTCACGGGCCTGTTCCATTCTCCGGAGGCCGCGCCGTTGGGGATGTACACAAATCTGTGCGGCGCCATCCCGTGTTCCACCATATGCTCTCTGGCAGCAGGCAGGACTGAGACCACGGCATCCGCCCTGCAGCAGGCGTAATCCTCGGCCCGCTGGAGTATGCGGACAAAGGGGTGCCCCGGCGCCATTCCTCCGACTTCGATCAGGGTCAGCGGCCACAGGTCATGGACCTCGAAGACCAGTCGCGCATGAGCGATCTGTGCGATACGAGCAGCCGGATAAACATCCAAAGGGTACGTCGACGAAGCGACGACCACGTCAGGGTGAACAATGCCGGCCAGCCAGCGTGCATGCGTCATGAGTTGCGTAACGAAGCTGAGCATGCTCACGACCCGCCCCACCCCATTGCCGGCATACCGCGGCGTCCACACCCACCACAGTGTTCCAGCCTCCCATTCCTGCTTCGTCCACAAGCGCCGGACACCAGGATTGATCCTTCTCAGGTGCGAGTACGAACCGGCTACGGTCGTTACCTTGTTGCCATCCTCGGTCCACGCCCGTGCCAGGTAGTACGAACGGTATTCCATCCCCAGCGCTGGCGAACCGGCGTAGTGATCGATAAGCAGGATACTGATACCCTCGCTTTTCCAGGAGCTTTCTTCGACCAGGCGATCCCGGTGCTCATTCATAGGCTCCCCCATAATCCTGCATAACCGCTGACCAGCCTTGACTCCTCCGACTCCCAGGAATACCGGACCTCGGCATCACGGCGGGCGTGGTCGCCGAGGATGCGAAGGAGTTCCGGTGTCCGCAGGAGGACCCGCACCGCCCGGGCAAGCCCCTCCGGGTCATCCGGCGCGGCGAACAGCGCCGATCCTGCGAACAGACTGCGCCAGAGGGAAAAGGAACTCACGATACTCGGTCTGCTGCACGCCATATACTCGAAGACCTTGACCGGGAGAGCCTGCACATGGTTCGGAGCCGGCGACAGCATGCAGACCCCGACATCGCACGCCTTGACCAGAGCGATTGAGGAAGACCAGTTAAGGACCCCGTGATACCGGCAGAATTGCCAGCCCTGCAGGGAAGAGACTTCCTCAAGAAGCCGGCTCTCGTACAGAGGACCCGCCAGATGCAGTTCCGCCTTTCCATCCAGCAGCCCGACCGCAGCAACCATGTCAGCGATCCCGCGGATACGACTCATCCCGCCGACATAGACGAGCCGGAGAGAGCGCGGACCGGACAGCGGCAGAGGGAGTGATACCGGGAGAACGGCATCAACCTCCGGGAGAACGGCATAGTTCCGGACAATGATGCTCCGGCAGCGCGGTGAGAGCGTTCCAGCTATCGCGGGCGTTGCCGCCACTACCAGCGCAGCCTGCGGCAACTGGACACGGGACACGACCCGGAACACCGCCGAAGCGATCCTCCTGATGATCATCGGGCCCAGGTACCTCTTCTGGAGGATCTGCCGTGCATACTCCTCCGGCAGGTCCACTACGACGCTGATATGTTTCTTCCGGCCGAGGCGCAGAGCCGGTCCGATGAGCGCCGGGTCAAAGACGTGCACCGCCTCCGGCTGCAGCTCAAACGCCGCCCGCACAGTCATGCCCGGACCGGCTGTCATACGGCGGATCCGTGAACGCGGCATCGACAGGCCGATCACCCGGACGCCCCGCTCATCCGCCGCCGGGGCGGCGGTACCGTTGCAGACGTATGCGACCTCGTACCCCGCCCGCACCAGCGAGCTCGCCTCTTTGCAATACGCCCGCGGGTCGCCGGGACCACGGTTCATGGAGGCAAGAACGATCCTGTGCCGCGCCGGTGCCCCGTCAGGAGGTCTCATGAACGCGACCTTTCCGTCTCTGCATCAGCGGCGGCACCGTTTTCCACCGGTCCGGCCTGATCCGGACGGATATGAGCGGCGGCGGCAACGGCCGCAAGAGACAGGAGAAAGGTACGGGCGTCGGCGATCGAGCTGCTGACCAGGCAGTCCAGAGCAAGGACGATCGTCCACGCAGACAGAACGGCATATTCGGCGGGCTGTACGGCAAGCGTCGATCTCATTGCCCTGGAACACAACCGGATGCCCGCCGCAAGTCCCATGATCCACAAAGGAAAAAAGACGGCGGAACCGACAAGCCCCAGCTCGGCAAGCGCCTGTTGGGGAAGACCGTGCGGGTAGCTGCCGATGCCCAGTTTCGCCTCCGTCGCCCCGATGCCGGAACCGAACACCGGTGAATCTGCAAACTCCCCCCATGCAGTATGCCACAGGGACATCCGGACGCCGATGGAGCCGGAGTCCGGCGACCAGACGAGCAGCCGTCCTACCGACATGCCCGCCCTCGTCCGCGCAAGGAATGTGTACGTCGACAGGAGAACTCCGAGGACAAGCCCCAGCAGCAGCATCCGGTACACTGCCGCCCTCAGGCTGCGGGTCCCGCGCAGCGCCAGCCAGCCTGCCACACCCGCCGTAGCCGCCAGGATTCCTCTGCTGGGAGCTCCTACGAGCACAGCGCTTGCAGGGACGGCCGGTATGAACGTGAACCAGTTCGCACGGTTCCGTCCGGCAAGGGCAGGGACCAGGATGCTCAACACCGCCAGCGACGCCCAGGTCGCACTTGCTATGTAATCTACGGAGCCGACGCTGGCCACGGCGTCCAGTGATGTCAGCATCGTCCGCAGCGCAGCGCCCACCCACACGAACGCGATGCCGGCGATCGTCCAGACGGCATCCTGAAAGATCTTCCGGTCGCTGCACAGAACGCCTGTCAGCAGCGCCATCGGGACGGTGATCACGACATACCTCCATCCCGCTGAGAACAGGACATCCGGGGGCGTTGTCACCGACGTCGCGCTGGAAACAGCTACCACCACGCCGCTGAGAACAAGAAGCCAGGTCCATCTGTTCATGCATATGTGACACCGCCGGTCAAGAATCATGGCAAGCGCATTCAGACCAAGCAGCGCCGCTGCGACAATCGTCATGTCGACCGGCAGCACGACCGTTGCCGAGAGTGCGTTCGCATTCGACCCCTTCAGCAGCCCCGCCGCCACGGCAAGAGCAACGGACGCCCCCGGATTGATGACGGCGGCCGCGGCCACCGCGATGACCACGAATGACAGAGTCCCCGGGATGAAAGCGCCGGCAAGCAGACATGCCAGCAACGCCAGGCTCTGCAGCGAGGAGAACAGCCGGCCGATCGCATGCCCCTGCAGACTCGCTTCTGGATTCACGTCATGCCCCTTCCCCACCCGCGGTCCGGCACAGAAGGCCGGCAACGGAGTCCACGGCGGCCCCTCCAGCCTGCGCAGTCTGGACATAACGCTGCAGACTGTTCCGCACGGACGGCGCATAAAGGGAGCTCCAGTTCCTGTTATGCCACAGGAGCACCAGCGATCCTCCAAAACGGCGGCATGCACCAGTCAGAGTCTCCAGCGCCTCCTCCCCTTCCGGCCAGTGTGAGCAATAGGTCGCGTCCATGAACATCAGCGGCCACTCCCAGAGGGACATGACGCGGTCATGCTCAACATCGTACGGGTGAAACGGCAGGCAGGTGCCGCACCGGAAACCTGCCTGAGCACTGTATCCAAGGGTCGCATCGTAGACCAGTCCCTCTCCTTCCCAGAGCCTCCACGTCTGAGGCGTTTGCCACCGCAGGTAGTGCTGGCGCCCTCCCTGCACCGGCACATTCAGCGACTGCAACTGCTGCAGTTCATGGTGAAATTCATGGACGTCGCTGCCGGCGGCAATACCTGCATGAAAGCCGATCTCGTGTCCCAGTCCGCTGAGCCCGGCGACAATTTCCTTTACCATCGGAGAATCCACATCGTAATCAGCACCCAGCCGCCCATGGCGGTCGCTGAGCAGATAGTAGGATGCCCGTACACCGATCGAAGCTTCCCACGCAGCCATATCGGAAAGGCAATCGTACTCGTCGGTCTTCCGGCGCAGCAGCGTCTGAGCGTAGTCGCGTACCAGCCCGGCGACAGGGGGCGCATCGCTGTCAGCTCTGCCGGTAAGACGGCGGGCGATCGCCAGCACAGGCGGCCTTCCCGCCGGGAACCGATACAGCTGATCGACATCGTGTGTCAGAGCGACCGCCCACGGAGCGCCCTCCCACCAGGTCCGCCGCGGTCCCGCAAAACCAGCGCACCGGAGCATCTCCAGGATCTTCTCCGCATATGCGTTCACGACCGGCTCCTGCAGGAATCCTTCCTGAAACGCGACTCCCGCCCCGGCAGGGAACCTCCCGAAGCGATCCGCCGAGGGATTGACGATCTCTTCATACCGGGAGAGGAGAAAAAACGCTCCGGCGACGACATCAACAGGACAGTCGACGCTGACACTTCCGCCGGCGGCGGAAGCGACAAAGAAACGATCCGACGAATCTGCCGCTGTCAGCGTATACAATGCAGGGATGCCTTCCCTCCGCGCAACGGGCCGGGACGGCATCGTCGCAGGCGTCAGGTAGGCATCACCGAAGAAATCCGAGGCGTAGATCTTCACATCGCAGCGCGCTTCCGTCCCGGCTACGCCGTAAGCGATGACGACATCCCCGTCGCCGTCGGATGATCGGCCGCAGACCAGGTCTTCCGGACGGATGATCGTTTCAAGGAGGGACCGCAGCCCGTATTCCGCCGCCACCCTGTGGACCACCGGTCCCACCACATACCGCACACGCGTTCTCACTCTGCTCCTCCGCGACATATGCATGCTTCTCCGGCTGTTCAGGACATCATGCCGGATTCTGTTCCCCGGTTTCCGCCGGTACCGGACGATTCCGGCTCTTCCGGATCG
>CAZEWU010000030.1:0-9198 GCA_964516155.1 uncultured Caldisericota bacterium | reverse complement strand
CGCCTCAAACCATGAAAAGAAAAGTCCCCGGCGAACGCCGGGGACTCGATTGAGTTCAGGTGTCGGTAGTAACTAAGCCTTGACCTGGACGTCCTTGGCCTGCGGGCCCTTGTCGCCCTGCACGACCTCGAACTCTACAGCGTCACCCTCCTTGAGGCTCTTGAAACCACTGCCAAGGATCGCGCTGTAGTGCACAAAAACGTCCTTCTCGCCGTCATCACGAGTGATGAAGCCGTAACCTTTCTCTGCATTGAACCACTTTACCTTACCTGTAAGCACTGCTGACCTCCATACTTAACCTGGCATGTACTATCTTGCCACCAGTAGTATAGATTTTGCAAAAATCACGTCAAGCCCCTCCCCGTCACCTGATATCATGCTGGTTAGGCGCTATCGACAGCTTGTTGGAACGTGGCAAAAAGACAGATATACTTACTTTATGAGAACGATATCATAAAGGGAGAAATGCCTGTGCGGGGAGAAACCGGGGGCCTCCGGGTCCTTGTGGTATATTATTCGTTTGCCGGTCATACGCGCATGATCTCTGAACTCATTGCGCGGATGGCTGGTGCGGACCTTGAAGAACTCCATGCCGCCGATGAGCCGGTCGGTACCGGCATGTACCATTATCTGTGGTCTGTCCGCTATCTTTTTCTGGCCCGGAAGCCACGGCTCGCTCCCCTGCGGTATGACCCGGCTGCCTATGACCTCATCATGATCGGCAGTCCGGTCCTGATGGGTTCCTTTGCTCCCGCCGTCCGCAGCTACATTGCCACCGTTCCGCTGGCGGGACGTACGGTTGCGCTCTTCTGCAGCTACAACAGTTCGCCCGGTCCATCGCTGAAGAACGCAGCGCGCCTGCTGCCGATGTCCACCATCCTTGGGACCGCCGGTTTTGTCGATCCAGGCACCCAGGAGACGAAAGGACTGACGATCCGGGTCCAGCGGTGGCTGCATGATCTTGAGACGGCGTTTGTCCAAACTCCACGATCGCTGTAACCTTGCTTCTTCTCCACCGTATACGAGATGAACGACACGGCGGATATGCGTGCCTGTACAAGGGGGTACGACCATGAACGATAATGAACAGCACGAGCGTAACACCAAAGCCCTCGGCCTTCTTCTTCTGATCGTCGGCATCTGGATCCTGGCGGGGAGATTTATTCACATCAATTTTGATGCCTGGCTGTGGCCTTTCTGGGTCATTGTCCCCGGAGGACTCCTCATGGCCCTCGGGCTGCGCACCTCCGAACAGGGCAACGACGGGCTTGTGACCTTTGGCAGTATTGTTGCTGTGACAGGGATTATCCTGTTTGTCCAGAACATCACGAATCAGTGGCAAAGCTGGGCGTATGCGTGGGCTCTCATCTTTCCCGGCAGTGTCGGGTTTGGACGGTACCTCTGGGGAAAACACAGCGGTGACCGGTCTGCCGTCGAGCATGGGAAGCGGACGATGGGAACCGCTCTTGTCATGTTCCTGGTCTTCGGCTTTTTCTTCGAGGGGATCCTGGGCATCGGGGGTTTCCGGCTCGGCTCGACCAGCAATATCGTTTTTCCGGTTGTCCTGATCGCCGCAGGAGCGGCGCTGTTCGTTCTCTCGATCCGGGATGACCGCCATGAGCACAGGGAACCTCCCGTTCCGCCTTCTGCCCCGCCTCAGCCTCCCGTGCAGAAAGAAGATTCTCCGCATGATGTGACCCCTCAACCATAGAGCCGATCCGGTTCTTGCTGGTGCGCCCCGGCGTCCGCGTCGGGGCGTTTGCCGTCTCCGGCCGTCTTGCGCGCTGCAGAGCAGTGCTTATCATGAAAAGATCAGGTTCTCCACACCTGTTTCACGATGTGTGCTGAACACCCGTTATGCTGAAGAGGAAGTGTGAGAAGACGGTACGTGTGCAAAATTGCATGGCAATCCATGGAGGCACTCAATGTACAAAATCGTATTGCTTCGGCACGGAGAAAGTGAATGGAACAAAGAAAACCGGTTCACCGGCTGGACCGACGTCGATCTCTCAGAAAAAGGGATCGCCGAGGCGCATCAGGCGGGCAAGCTTCTCAAGGAGAACGGGTTCAGTTTTGATATTGCGTATACTTCCGTCCTGAAGCGCGCTATCCGTACGCTCTGGATCACGCTGGACGAGATGGATCTCATGTGGATCCCCGTGATACGCAGCTGGCGCCTGAACGAACGCCACTACGGCGCTCTTCAGGGACTCAACAAGGCTGAAACGGCTGCAAAATTCGGGGATGCGCAGGTCAAGATCTGGCGCCGCAGTTACGCGACGCAACCGCCTGCGCTTGAAGAGAGCGATGCGCGCTGGCCAGGACATGACCCGCGGTACGCTGATGTTCCCAAAGCGGAGCTTCCTCTGACAGAGTGCCTCAAGGACACGGTCGCCCGCTTCCTTCCATCCTGGAATGAGACGATCGCTCCTGCGGTGAAGTCCGGCAAGAAGGTCATCATCGTGGCGCATGGCAATTCGCTGCGTGCGCTTGTGAAGTACCTCGACAACGTCAGTGACGATGCTATTCCTGAACTCAATATCCCGACCGGGATCCCGCTTGTGTATGAACTGGATGACGATCTCAAACCCATCCGTCATTATTACCTCGGCGATGCCGAAGCGGTTGCGAAGGCGGCGGCTGCGGTCGCCAATCAGGGTAAGGCAACCAAGTAAACTTTGTTTCTTATATCATTCAGAAAACCCCCGGGTATTGTGCCCGGGGGTTTTCTGGTAAGAGGTTGTGATAATCCTGTTCAGCAGAGGCCCGCTTCGTGATGTTTGGCCAGGATGGCGTCGGCAAGAGCATCCACTGCCGCCATATCCTGTTCGTGCGGCGCACCCTTGATAAGAACGGGGGGGATCATCTCGGCCTTGAGCGGCGCAAGAAGACCGCCCAGGACATCAGTAATGCGCTGTCCCCATCCAAAGGAACCGATGATGGAAACGAACTTTGCCTTGGGGCGCAGCGCTCCTGCAAGGTAAGCCGCTTCGATGGTCTTCGGATGCGGTCCCGTCAGGACGGCCGGCGTTCCGATGACGATCGTGGCGGTGTCCACAAGCGACATCGCAAGATCGCCGATATCTGAGACCGTCAGGTCAAAGCGTTCCACCGTCACACCACGGTCGGCGAGATCAGCGGTCAGGCGGTTCACCATGGCAAGCGTGCTCCCGTGCATGGAGATGAAGGGCAGCGTGACCTTGTTATGCGGAGGTCCGCCCGCCCAGTCGCGATACGTATCGATAATGAAGGATGGGTCCTTGTAGACAGGCCCATGGCTGGGGCAGACCATGTCGATCGGAAGATGCAGAGCGTCCAGCTTGGCAAGGTCCTTCTGGATGAAGCCGCGGAACGGCATCATGATCTCAGCGTAGTAGCGTTTGGCTCCACGCATGATCACGGCAGGATCGGCAAACAGGTCCGACTGCGCCCGGTGGGATCCCAGGAAATCGCAGGTAAACAGGATATGATCCTCTTCGATATACGTCGCCATTGTCTCGGGCCAGTGGACCCACGGCAGGTAAATGAACCGGAGCGTCTTGTTGCCCAGTGACAGCTTTTCGCCGTCGGCAATGGTCCTGATGCGTTCATCCGGGATATCGAGGTGCTCCTGCAGCAGCTCCTTTGCTTTTGGGTTCGTCACAAGGACAGCCTGCGGATACCTGGCCAGAACGAGAGGAATGCTGCCGCTGTGGTCCTGCTCAGCATGCTGCGCGACGAGATAATCAAGATGGTCCACTGTTGCCAGTTGAGCCATCAGCTCATCGGATGCTGCAGGATCTGCGGTGTCGATCAGCGCGGTCTTCTCGCTGCCGCGAATAAAATAGGCGTTATAGCTTGTCCCGTCCGGAATGGAGACGAGGGCGTCAAAAAGTCGCCGATCCCAGTCGACTGCTCCCATCCAGCTGACATCGGGTGTAATATTCCGTGCGTTCACGCGAGCCTCCTGAAGACCGGGTTCAGTCTTTCTTGGACAGAGCGCGTTCCAGCAGGCTGAGGACGGTTTCCTGTTCCTTGTCGGAAAGTGCTCCGAGGAGACCTTCCAGCTTGGCCGTATGGAATTTCTTCGCCCGCGTGGCGATCTTCTTTCCCAGGGGCGACAGGTACAGGCAGACGGCCCGCTGGTCCTTGGTATCCGACTTCCGCTCGACGAGACCTATGTTCTCAAGTCGTCGTACGCCGATACTGATCGTCGGTGCCGTCAGATCAAGCTGCTCCGCCATGTCCTGCACGCGACAGCCGGCGTGCTCAGACAGCGAAAGCAGCAACGTCAGCTGTGACTCAGTCAGCCCGCGCGTCTGCCGAGGGTCTTCGATCCGCCAGTATTCGCGCAGCTGGTCCAGGATTGCTTCCATTCGCCTGCTATTTGTTCTTTTTTTCATTCTAGTTCCCCCTTACTTTGATAAGCTAATGGTAGAAAACATTTGCTTCCCGTCAATAGCTTTATGTTATGATTTCTTGATGAATGTGTTCCCAGCAGCAGGCTGTATACCGAAGAACCCTGCATGGGATGCTGCTTCAGCCACGCTGATAGTATAGAGACAAAAACGAAGGAATTGGGAGGAAATCATGGGAACGTCGCTGCCGGGGAACTGAACGGGATCATCGATCTCATGTTCGCAGATATCCGCAACGTGCGCCGGCTGGTGGTGGACGTGACTGGGCGCGAAGATCTTCTCTGTGGACGGGACCTCTAATTAGATTGCTTTGTCTTTTGGAGCAGACAGGTAAGTTCCATATTCAGCAGTAGGCATAGACGATGCATGATGGTGAACGAGGATGGTCTGGGTGGTAAGCGGGCATGGCAGTTCATCCCAGGTGCGTCCATCCAGAATGCGGCCGTTGGCCTTCTTATGTACACCGCCCCACTGCTTGAAGAAGAAGGGGACTCTGGCATTGATGCACTGGTCACGGACACTGCGTACCCAATCCGGATCGATCGGCCGGGCTCCGGGACCGGACTCCCCCCCGGTAATAACCCAGTTGATGTCCTCAAGGTGCAGTGGTCCCAGGTCTCCCAGCAGAGGTTCCAGCGACAGGAACTTGACGCGCGCGCCGGTCGATGACAGATTGGCAATGCGGAACTTGTAGGGTGCTGCTTCGACGCTCACGCCCATCCAGATGTTGGGAGCCCATTCTAGATAGCTGTCCAGCCGGGCAAGACGCCGCGACCGCTTGGTGAGGACCTGAAATGTATGCCACGATGCACGTCGCATGACATCGAAGACAGCGAAAATGAAGTCATCCGGGATGTCGTCATGAAAGAGGTCGCTCATCGAGTTGACGAAGATGGTCTGAGGTTTCTTCCAGTGCAGAGGAAGTTCCAGGCATTCAGGATGCAGAGTTACCTGAAATCCGTTCACATATTGAGGCAACGCGGTACCCTGCAACCGATGTGCCATACGCTCCGCGTAGCAGTGCTGGCATCCGCTGCTCATTTTGGTACATCCCGTAACGGGATTCCAGGTGGAATTCGTCCATTCAATGCTTGATCCGAGAGCCATATCAACCTCCAACTTGAGTATAGTGCTTGAAGATGTCTTTGGCTATCTTTGCTCCGGTAGAATTCTGTGATGCAAAAAACCAGTAGTACAGGTCGGCTTTCTTGCTGTTCTTCATGGCTACAGGCTCAGGAACGCAGGTGAATCCAGCCACATCGTGAAGGCGTTTCTGAAAGGCTTTGGCGACTGTCCAGTTATCCACCTTCTCCAGGTATCCAAAGAGACTCTCGTCGCGGGAAAAGAGTTCTTGCTCCCACGATCCATCGCCCCAGGCTCGCATCATCCGGTTGTACTGTTTCTGGCTGACAGTGTCACGATCATGGCGCAGGATATTCCGGTTGATGTCCATGATGGAGAAGTTGAAAAATATCTCAATAGTTTTCTGTTTAGCTGCTGCGACTAGCACCTTCCAGTCGACATCAAGTCCGTACGGGTCGAGCACGCAGAGGGCTCGCTTGAACTCAGAGTACTTGACGGTAGGAATGATCCGCAACAATGCTTCGTTGGCGTCTTCGTTGTAGAGGAAGACATCGGCGCGATCACCGACAGCCGCTCTGAGCACGTCCAGTTTACCTCTATCGACGTCGATAAAGTGAAACTCCTCGAACCTAGGCCTGATGTCCAGTGCACGCAGAGGTGATCCCTCCACCGGTTCCCCGGTTGCTCTGTCCACATGGCTGCCACAACCTGAGAAGCCGTCGCGATGTACACGGGATGTAAGCGGAACACGCTGATGATCTTGCCATAGGCGTTTGCGTACTTCTGGATGATATCAAGTTTGCTGATAGACCAGGGACCAAGTTCATCACGCACGATATCCACATTGCCACCTATGAGAGAAGAACTAGCTGCTTCGCTCACCTAGCAATGCAACCGGCATGTTGTCTCCTCTTGCTCACGGTGTCGGATTTGCACTCGCTGTTATCCACAGTCCCCGTATCATCTTGAATAGGTCCTGAATGATCGGTTCCTGCACGTCATACAAGAAACGAAGCTTCCCTTCCGCGATCTTGTACTTTCGGAGAAAGACCTTCTTCGTGTCCTCCAACGACATGAAGAAGTCCAAGTCAGAATATTCAATGTTTCGCCAATTCGATTCTGATTCGTATGGAAGTCTCGCATTGTCGAAGTAGGTTGTGTTTGCGTTGTCGAACGAGTAGCCAAAACGGTTCATGATGGTTCTTAGCTCAAGCGCCACTTTATAGCAGACAACACCATAGAGCGGACCGGAGTGGCCTTGCAGATTGCGAATGGTCACTGCTTTGGCACTGGCGTTTCTCAGATCAGTGCCTGTGCAGTTGCCCTTGACTTCGATCACGCAGAGAGCGTCATCCTTTGGTACAAGACACTGAGTTCCTACATGGCGGGCCTGAGAATAGGGGCGGCAGAGGATAATGTCCAGTTGACCAGCGTCGCAGTTCCCATCCGATACTGTTCCCTTCACGAGTTTGAACTTTGGCTCATCACAGCATGACTCAAGTGTGCTTATTAGGAAATCCTCGCGTACTTCGCCTTTCATCAGTTCATGATTGATAATCTCAGAGACCTCGTACTGAGCTATCAGCAGGTCTTCCGAATACTGGTCGTATTCTTTGAACTTCATGACATTTCTTCATCGCCCCAAACGCGGGAGAGTGCCGACTGGATCTTCTTCTCAAAGCGCGAAGCCAATTCGCGGTTGGCATCCACCAGCTTTTGCTCGGCTTCAATCTCGGCGACGATGGCTTGCTGCGTTGCGAGGGGTGGAAGGGGAATTTGAAAGTCCGAAAGCATACCAAGCTTAATATAAGGCATCGTATTACCCTGTTTCTGCTGGGAGATCGCTGCCTTCAATCCCCCATCCAACCAGAAGAAGAGATATCTCCCGTTGACATGAGTCCAGTTGGAAAGGATATACGTCCTTTGGTACGCCTCGAACTTTCCTTGATAGTACTGAACCGTACCAACGTCCCCATTCCCTGCGACAAGAATGGCCTCGCAGTCGAATGACCAAACATCGCTGAAAGTGTGCTCGCGTGCACAGGTGAAGAACGGGTAGTTGCCGTCAGGATTGCCGCTGTTGACGTCCTTCTTCCCCGTCCGAATCCTGCACAGCTTTCCAAGCTGTTCAGATGGCCAAGACGGGTCAACGGGGATGACGGGTTTCCAGTTGGCGATGACTTGTTTGGCGCCGTCGATGATGCGCTGGTAGCCGTCGAGCTCGGCAACGATCTGCTGCTGGATGTCGAGAGGGGGAAGAGGGATCTGCAAGGTAGCAAAGTTCGTCTTTGAGATTTCCTTGAATGTTCCGCCGGAGGCCAGTGCATTCATGCGATCGACCAAGTGTGTGAGTACTGAGGCGACGTAACGTTCATTCGCTTTTGTAGGATCCTTGATAATCACATTCTTGAACCCTTGGTTAGTCGCCAGTGATGTCATAGCAATGCCAATTCGGCCGATGGTGGCACGCGATGAGACCAGAACAGTTTTTGCAGGCAAGAGTTTAGCTGAGGACTCCCTTAGACCCAGAGCAGTAATCTTTCTCACGGTATCGGTTATCTCGGTTATGAAGTTGTCGGCTGGCAAATCGGCGAGAGTGGCCCACTTAATGTCACCGTTCCAGTACGTTGAATTACCCGAATCAGGAGTTCCGCCAGCTTCGATCTGAAAGAATCGTTTGTCCCCAAGTCTCACCATCGGCCACTTAGTATTAACTATGACGACTTCTCTGTAGCGTTCTCCTGTCAGGTTGTAGTCGCCGGATTCAGCGATCTTGGCTTTACCAACCCAGCTAACGCTCGGGCTTTCCTGTTTCGTTCCGCTGTGCCATGCCTGCAGGACTGCCTGCACTTCGGGCAGATCGTTCTTGTCGATGGGCCGGCGCTGTGCTCCAAGGTCAAAGCCGTCGTTTTGAACCTTCGCGAACAGGATCTCGTCACTCTTCTTCGCAAACCCTCTATCGAGGAAGAGGATCGACGTCTTGACGCCGGAGTATGGTTGAAACAGACCAGCGGGCAGACTCACGACGGCCCACAGATAGTTGCTGTCCAGCAACCACTTGCGTAGCTTCTTGTAGACGTTGGCAGACTGGAAGATGATTCCCTCGGGAACAATGACAGCCGCCCTTCCATTCGTCTTAAGGTGCTCAGCGATGTAATCAACAAAGAGTACTTCAGATCGCTTCGCTTCGTGAAGCCGGAATTTCATGTGAGGACGGATGCCACCCTTCGGGGTCATGAACGGGGGATTAGCCATGCAGATGTCGAACTGGTCATCCCAGCGATCTTCACTGGTCAGCGTGTCGTATTCATAGATATGCGGGTCAGGAAAGCTGTGGAGGTACATATTGACCAGGGAGATCCGTACCATGTCGGGCGAAATGTCGTATCCCTGCAGGTTCCCCGCCAGCCGTTCCTTTTCATCCGGCGTCAGCTGATGGTCACGATTTTGTTCGAGAATATGCCGGTACGACGAGATCAGAAAACCAGCCGTACCGCAGGCGGGATCCAGGATGGTCTCGTTCTTCCTGGGATCGATGACACGGACCATGAAATCGATGATGTGACGGGGTGTGCGAAACTGTCCTGCATCGCCTTGACTGCCCAGAATGGAGAGCAGGTACTCGTAGGCGTCGCCCAGGTTTTCGCTGTGGTCATAGGTAAACCCATCAATCTCCTTGAGGAACAGGTTCAGCGTTTCGGGATCACGGTAGGGCAGG
>CAZEWU010000029.1:0-9269 GCA_964516155.1 uncultured Caldisericota bacterium | reverse complement strand
CCCTGCATCGTGAAGATGAAGTTGACCATCTGGCCCAGCGCAGAGCGGAAATGTCTGGCCGGCCTGCTTTCCACCTTACCATAAACGCCGCCAAGTCCTCTTATGAGAAGATCCTTGAGGTCCCATCCCACGCAGTATGCCGCCAGGTACCCGAGATCGTGAATATACATGTCGCCGCTCACGTGAGCATCACGTACTTCGGGCGGATAAATCTCATTGAGCCAGTAGCGGCTGACGACGCTGGTTGCAAGGTGCATGTTAAGACCCTGAAGCGAATAGCTGGTGTTAGAATTCTCATTAACGCGCCAATCCAGCTTCTCAAGATATTTTTGAATCGTTTCACGGGGGTCGAGCAGAGCCTTGAGGTCCCGCAGCTTACGATGCTGTTCGCGATAAAGAATATACGCCTTGGCCGTCTTGTGGTGACGGGACTCCATAAGCGTTTGTTCTACAAGATCCTGGACCTGTTCGACGGTAGCGATGTCGTCTGAAATCTGTGCTACGACGATGCGCGTCAGGCGTTCTGATTCGGAGTCGTCAAATTCCTTGGTGGCTTTTCCGGCTTTGGCGATAGCGATACGAATCTTGGCCTGATCGAAGGGTACCTTTTCACCGGTGCGCTTGATTACATACCGCATACCTATCCCCCCAATACCTGATCAACAACGATACTTCCCACATCGGGCGGAAGAGAGAGGCTATCCGTCCAGCAGGCATATAGTTATTTTAGAGCGCAGGGTGGGGGCGTCAAGTATTGTGAAAACGTCAAATTGCGCACTGCAAGCGGCCTATTCCCCTTGACAGAATGGTAAAAGCTACTTCGGGAAAACAGTCAAGCCTGCTGTCTATGAAGCAACACTGCTGCGTTCAGCAGTGTTGCTTCTGGAAGCATCGGCATGGTTAACGGCAGCGAGGAGTTCCCGGTAGGAGGCACGTGACGACAACGCGGCTTCCGGCGTCACCGTCTGTTCTGAGTACCGCGCGATATAGAAATTGGTTGCCAGAAGGGCGAACGGATCGCCGGCAGAGTTGCAGTGTTCCTGGACGCGGCGAGTCAGCTCGGCGGGAGTTTCTCCGCGGGACAGGGTTAATCCAATTTTCTGAAGTGCGGCAACTCCAAGATAGAAAAGAGCGATAACGGCTTCGCGTGGATTGTCCAGCAGCACAGTATCGTCCAGGGTGGCGATATGCCGGATGGCGGTTGCAACGCGGCGGCGTTCGTGCGGGTCTGCGATACTGTGAAGGAAGCTGAACCGTAACTCGAATGCAGTTTTTACAAGGACGAGGGAAACGATCACGATCATGGCAACCGTTGCAACGGTTGCCATGATCGCCTCTCCAATCTGCAGTCCCCTGGGGAGAGACTGAGGCAGTTCCTTGATGGCCTGGTTTACAAGAGACTGCGAGTGGTTGAGTCTCCAGACGCTGTTCCATTGTTGAAGCAGCTTCAGGAGGGTCGCGCTGTTCTGCAGTTTCAGGTGCGACGACAGGATGGCTGCAGCAACGATACCTCCCAGAATACAGAGAGGCAGGATGAGCATATGCAGAATATGACCGGCGGATGAGTGGGTCAGCATCGAAAGAACGATCATCCCGATGATGATGGACAACGGTCCCAGGACGAGAGGGACTGCCCAGGGGAGAAGGCTCCGTTCAAGGACCCTGAACCACAGTTGAAGTATAGAAGTCGTATAGTACGAATGAACGATTGGTTCTTTGGAAGAGTTCTCTGTCGAAGAAGTCTTGGAACCTGTGCCGGATGAAGAGGGTTTTCCAGGGGAAGAAGAGCTCTGAAAGAGCATTGCTATCTGGTTTTGGACCGGCGAACGACTGACCGGAAGGAACGTTGCGGCGAGTGCGAGTGCGATAAGTACCGCCAGCAGCGGAAGGACTCTTGACAGGGTTTCCGGCAAGGGCCTCTTTCTGACAGTTGCCGCCGCCAGTATACCGACGGAGGTCAGCAGCGCCAGCCCTGCGACAGCGATCCATGCTGGTTCAGGGTGCAGGATGGAGTTCATGACAGCCAGGCAGATGAGGAGTGTTGTCGTTTGCCTGGGGAATTCGCATGAGAGCACGAGTGCGCAGATGGCAGCGCTCAGAATGATGAACAGGCACGTCATGGCAATCGGAACGACTGCGGCTGAAGAGAACTTTGCCAGTGTGCGGAGTCTGAGGACCAGCTGAATGATGGAACCAATGGTCGCTGCATGCCATACGCACCATGCCACCCACGTGCGTCGTGTCACAACGGCGGCCAGAACAACAAGAACAGGCCCCAGTGTCCACCACCAGGAAACGACAGAACGTGTCAGCCACCAGGCCAGTCCGCCTGCGATGAGTGCGATTCCAAAACGAGCTGTTTTCTGACCTGGTAAAATGGGCTGTGATTTCATCTCATGCCTCTGACAGAGCGCCGATCGTGTCGTTGAGACCAATGATGGAAAGGTCGATGCCTGCTGTACGGAGGATCTTCTGCGTGGAGCGCAGACGCTCGATCTGATCGTAATCCTTCATGAAATAAGGGGCCTTGCTTTCATTGTAGAAACGGAAACTGCCTTGTGGGAAAAGAGCGATTGACACGCGGGAAAACCGCGCCCGCATGCGGAGCAGCGTCTCGACTTCTTCTTCTGTCATTTCCTGCTGGATCAGGAAGAGCTGCGATTGCGCAGGAAGAGCGTAACGCCTGGTTTGCAGGTACTCCAGGAACACTGCTTTTGTCGGATCCGGTTCGACCTTCATGTGGGCATGCGCGAGGATGGAAAGGCACGCGGCAAGATGTGTTGGGCCACCGCCGTAGTCGCTTGCTTCCTGACGTTGCCCGAGGGCGATGAGACCGAACGGAAGCTGTCGATCGCATGCATATCTGGCAATGGAACCAGCGATTGCGCAGAGATAGTCCTCGAAAACATCCGTGTCAAAAATAGGGGTACGCCGGAGCGTCAGATTCAACAGGATAACGAGCGTTTTTGAAGCGCTCGGACTGAACTCCTTTGTGAACAGATGGCCTGCGTGGGCGCTCATTTTCCAGTGGATACGGTTGAACGGTTCGCCGGCGTAGGGATGAGTCCCGATAAGCTGGCTGGTGTCGTCATTGGGTGCAAAGCGTACACGCTGTCCATCAAGCGGAGAGGTAAGGGCAATACGCAGCTTCTGCAGAGGCAGGAGACGCGGAAAGACAGTCACCTGCTGAGGGTCGTGGATCGTCCGGAAAAGATGGAAAACGCTGATCGGGTCCAGGACGGTCAGTGTCACATCGCCGACCTCGTATTCGCCGCGACGGCCAGCTTCAAAGAAAACCGTCAGGTTTCTGGCGGTCCGGCGTTCGTGCCTGCGGAGAAGGTAAGGCGGTAATTGCAGCGAAAAATCGCATTGCAGCAGTCTGCCGTAACTGGCACCCGTCAATACAGCAGTGACCATATTGGGTTTGCCCATCATGATGACCGGATACCGCACGCTGACGGTCGCATGAGCTGTCTGTATGACACGTACCATGAGAAGAGGCAGGGCGATACTATACAGGAGGACGGCGCACATGACAAAAAACAACGCACGGCCACCTATGAGGAGCCACAAGATGCCAAGTCCCGCCGCGAGAGCGAGCCCTCTCCACGCCGTATGCAGATACAGCTTCATTGCTTGCTGTAATCGGCGAGTTTTGGTATGGGAACGTTCTTAAGTGTGGTCGCGACGACTTCAGCGGTCGTGACGCCTCGAAGACGGGCTTCAGCCTGGAGGATAAGACGATGCCCCGAGATGAATGGGAAGACAAGCTTGATGTCGTCGGGGATAACGAAGTCACGGCCCTGAAGATAGGCATAAGCCTTGCTGAGCCGCATCATATCGATGCTCCCGCGCGGGGACAGGCCAAGATAAACAGTGTCGTCGTGACGGGTGGCATCCACCAGGGATACGATATAACTGATGAGTTCTGGAGCGATAAAGATTGTCTCGATCTCTTTCTGCATAGCCAGAAGGTCTTCTTTTGTGATGATATTGACGTCTTCGCTGACAATCTTTGCTCGAGCATAGAACCCGGTGACAATCTCTTCTTCTTTTTCCTTCGCAGGATATCCGATGGTCAGACGCGTCATGAAGCGGTCCAGTTGCGCCTCCGGGAGTGGAAACGTTCCTTCGTATTCGATGGGGTTCATGGTCGCCATCACGAAGAACGGACGTTCCAGCTTGACGATATTTCCATCGATGGTGACCTGATACTCCGCCATTGCTTCGAGCAGCGCCGACTGTGTTTTCGGCGTACCGCGGTTGATCTCGTCTGCCAGCAGGAGGTTCGTAAAGATCGGTCCGCGCTTCAGGCGGAATTCTTGCGTTTTCTGATCATAAACGGAAACACCGGAAATATCAGATGGAAGCAGGTCCGGTGTAAACTGGATACGTTTGAAGTCCAGCCCCAGCGAACGCGCGATAAGATTGGCGAGCGTTGTTTTGCCGAGGCCGGGAACATCTTCCAGGAAGATATGTCCTCCTGCGAGCAATGTTGCAAACGCTACATCGACAACAGTGTTCTTTCCGACAAAATACTGCTCGACATATGATATGGCTTTCTTCAGGTTATCATTCATATTCTGCTCCTCCGACAGGCGATATTCTTCTTTATTGTAGGCCGACTGGGGTGAAATCAATGCTTTGTGTCGCCTTCCATGCTTTTTCAAGAGCCTCTCCGGATGGTCAAGACAGCGTGTTACGGGTTTCTGAAGGTGCTCCTTGTTACCTGACGTCATTGTTCGCGACACGGGAGCGGCTGTATCATGCCTTGTCGAAGGAGGGTTGCGGTACTTCAAGCTCCCTTCGGTGGTTTCAGGAAACCGGCTGAGCTCCTTTGGTTTTGATGCGGGGGTTCCGGGTCTCCTGCTGCAGCAGTTCCAGCAGCTTCTGATACGTTGTTTTTGCAAGCATGACCTGCTCCGGAGATATCTCGTCGGTTGAATATCTTGCCTTATAAAACAGGCGGCCGAGAACATCAACGGGCCGCGCTATGTCCGGGTACCACTCAGTAACACGCGCTGTCAGCTCGGTAGGCGTCTCGCCACGTACCATTGCAAGGTCAAGAGGGTACAGAGCGTTTGCGCCCATATAGAAGATAGCGATAACCGTTCCCCGTGGATCACGCAGCAGTTCGTTATCATCCAGGCTCTTGATGCGTTTGATCGTTCGTTCGATCTGGATGCGGTCGCGTCGCCGTCCGATAGCTTCAAGATGGTTCCAGTCCGTTGCGAATGCCTGCCGTACGCAGATATAGCCGCTGAAGATAATTGTAAGTACTGCAAGATTCCGGGCGATGATCTGCCATGCGATGATAGCGTCAGCAGGGAAGTACCGGACCTCTGAACGCAACGCAAGGAACATTTGCCATGTTGTCGGAAGGAACAGCGTCCCGTTTTCCCGCCAGGGCGATGCAGGACCGAACATGAGAACATTGAGTGCCTTGCTCTCCATACTCGTGAGAGCGACAAGAATGCTGCTCGCAAGAACCAGCAGAATGAGCGACGGGATCAGGCGTTGCAGCGATTTTCGAGGACCCTGCTGCAAAACGGCTCCAAGGAAAAACCATGCTGCTGCGACAACAAGGAGTGCCAGAGAAAACGGAAGGACCAGGGTACGAACTTCTTCGAAAAATGCCGTTCGCATCAGCCATGAACCAATGTGATTGTTAGCCGCCGCTGGCCACAGCTTCCACCAGCTGGTCGTATAGCGGCGGGCGGCGGGGCTGCCCGCCGTCGGATGACCAAAGAGAAAATCCTGAAGTCCGCGTGCTGCCGATGCGCTGAAGGGACCTGTTTCTGTCGGAAGCGATACAGCCAGCAGCGTAACAAGGATGAGAAGAACGGCTACGGGCACGATGCGCTGGAGGAATCGGGGACGGTCCTCCCTGGTTCCTGCCAGGAGAAGCCCCAGCAGGACAAGCAGGGAAAGCATGGCAATCGAGACGCCGGCGCCGGCGACGTCCAGCGTGGCGAAAATGGCGAGCCAGACGACATTTCCCAGATACACGGGGGTTCCAGCGGGTTTCAACCTTGTATAAACGACGCCCGTATAGAACAGTAATGAAACAAGCAAGAAGAAGAACTCGCGGTACCGGGCGGCATAGCCCATGGCGAGGCGGCTGTTATTTGTTGCAACAATACACAACAATGCCACTCCGATGACTGATTCCCAGGTCAGTTTATGTCGCTGGAGCCAGGGGGTCGTCAGGATGACCAGGAGAGCGGGGGCCATCACCCATACGGGTATGGTGTCACGTACTATCCAGAAGATAAGAATGGTCGCGATGCTCATGAAAAGCAGATGCAGCAGACTTTTCTCGTGGTCCATCGTTACACTTCGCCCAGTGCTGCCAGCGTGTCGTTGATGCCGATGATGGACAGATCGACGTGCGAGTCGCGGAGGACGCTCTGTGTTTTCTTCAGCCGTGCGATCTGTTCGATATCATTCATGTAGTAGGGCACGGGACGTTCGCCATAGAGAAGGAAACTGCCATATGGGAACAGACAGATGGAGACCTGAGAGAATTGCGCCTGCATGCGGAGCAGTTCTCCTATTTCTTCTTCCTTGAGCTCATGCTGAAGGAGGAAGAGCTGTGAACGGGATGGAATGGTCAGACGCTCGTGGCGGAGATAGTCAAGAAAAACGGTGCTGGCAGGGTTGGAGTCCATGCGTGCTTTCGCGCGTGCCAGCAGGCGATAACAGGCGAACAGGTGCGTTGCGTCTTTGGAATAACCATCGGAAGCCAGCGTTTCTTCACCAAGAACCGCCAGGCCGAAAGGCAACCGATGATCATAAGCATACTGCAGGATGCTTGCTCCGACCATGGTCATGTAGTCCTCAAAGGTTTCCAGCGTAAAGCTGGTCTCGCGGCGCAGGGTCAGGTTAAGCAGGACAACCAGCGTTTTTGAGGCAGAAGGGGCAAATTCCTTGACCATGAGTTCGCCTTTGTGTGCGCTCATCTTCCAGTGAATGCGGTTCATGGGGTCGCTTTCGTAAGGACGGACGCCTGCCAGCTGTGAAACATCATAATTGGGGGCAAACTTGACATGTTGCCCATCCAGCGGAGATGTCAGGGCGACCCGCAGTTTCTCGAGGGACAGAACCGTCGGAAAAACCGTAAGCTGTTCATTTGCCGGGAATCGCTTGCTGATATGAAAGAGATGCAGCGGATCCGTTACTGTCACGATGCACTCACCCAGATCATATACGCCTCGCCGGTTGACATGAAAATGCAGTGTGCAGGACCTGTCCGTCCAGAGTGTATCATCACGGATGATATATCCGGGAAACAGCGGCTGGATGCTGAAGGACAGAGGAGAACGTGCCGGAATTCTCTCCAGGGTGATGACCAGTGTGTCGTGGGCCTTCATCTGGACAACTGCCTGCCGCAGGCGCCTGGTCACTGCCACCGTACTGTCGGCCCGCAGCACGAGAGGTATCATGACCGCTGTGTAGAGGAGCAGAAAAACGGAAATATAAAATAGGGGGCGCGTACCGAGGACCAGCCAGCCGGCCAGGGTGATAGTTCCAAAAAGCAGTGCACGTCCGGCCGTGCGGAAGAAACGTTTCATATGAGCTCTCCGCCGCCGATCATACTGACCCGGCAGAGCGAAAAGCGCTTCCCGTATCTTTTCATTCTTCTCTCGATCATAGCGGGTATCTCCTTTTGCTATTGTACTAGAGCATGGCTGTTTTGCAATGTTGGAGCGGTGCCGGGGACTCTGCGCAGGCGTTGCCGCCTCATCACGGTTCCGGTTGGCGGTCCGTCGCTTTTCTGGTAGACTTATAAAACACAGGCACGGGAGGTGGACGAAAATGATTCAAGTTGTTATGGATACGACGACGGGCATGACCAGGAAAGAATTCGACGCAGCTGGTATCACGATGACCCCTCTTTATGTGAGAGACGATGAAAAGCTGTATCGTGAGCAGATTGATATCGATCCTGAAGAATTCTATCGGCGTGAACGTACCGGTGTCATTTTTGAGACTGCTCAGACCAACCCGGCCGACTTGATATCTTCCTTCAAACCAATTCTGGACAGGGGAGATGAAATCATATGTGTGCTTGTCTCCGGCGCCATCTCCGGCTCAGTGAACGCTGCGCATGCGGCGGCTCAGATGCTTGGCGCAGAAGACAGAGTGAGTATTGTTGATTCCCGCGAATCCGGCTATGGCGAAGCATATCTGGGGCTTACGGCCAGAAAAATGGCCCAGGCGGGGGAAAAACGGGAGGAAATCGTTAAGGCACTTACCGATATCCGTGAACGCACCCGGACATATTTCATCATGGAATCGCTTAAATGGCTGTTTCACGGCGGACGTCTGACCGGAGCTCAGTATTTTGTCGGATCGGTCATCAAACTCAACCCCATTGTCTGGTTCGATGAGGAAGGCCGCATGGTCTCATATGACAAAACCCGCACGATCAAGGTTGCAAAAGACCGTATGCGGCAACTTGTCGGGGAGTGTGCGAAATACGGGGTGGAGACGGCGACGCTGCACTGGCCCGACAACTGGGAAGAAGCCCAGGAATTTCACAAAGAGATGGAGGAGATTCTGCAGGCTCCGGTTCTGTACACGAAGCTTTCCTGCGTTCTCGGCGTTCATACAGGCCCCGATCTTCTTGGTCCGTGCGTTGTCATGAAGGAGCGGCCATAGACTTCGGCGGTCATTGATTTTGGTGATGTTCGTACTATGACGGTAAAAGCACACATATTGCCTGCCACTATCTTATGAGAAAGAGGTCCACGCTGGGCCCGGGAGGAATGTTATGATCAAGGTTGTTATGGACTCTACCTGCGGCATGACCCAGGAAGAGTTCAGCGAGGCAGGTATCGTCATGGTACCTCTGTATATTCGCGAGGGGGAAAAGCTCTATCGTGACGGCGTCGATATCAAGCCGGCGGAATTTTACACGAAAGAACGCGAAGGCGTCATTTTTGAAAGTGCCCAGAGCAACCCCGATGATCTCGTCAAGATCCTCAAGCCTCTTCTCGATGTGGGAGACGAAATCATCTGCGTCATGATCTCCGGTGCCATCTCAGGGTCGATCAACGCGGCGCATCTGGCGGCGCAGATGCTGGAAGCCGAGGATCGTATCTCGATCGTCGATTCGCGCCAGAGTGGTTATTGTCAGCTCAACATGGGCAGAACGGCAAAAAAGATGGCGGACGAAGGCAAGGATCGTGCCACGATCGTGGCCGCTCTCAATGAACTGCGCGATCGTACATGGGTGTATTTCATTATGGAATCATTGCACTGGT
>CAZEWU010000028.1:0-9322 GCA_964516155.1 uncultured Caldisericota bacterium | reverse complement strand
ATGATGAGGACAAGCGGGACAAGGGTGCTGACCTGGAGAATACTCATAATGCCCATGAGGAGAATGGAGAGCGTCAGCGACCAGCGGTCACCCAGCTTGCCGACGAAAATACCTGCCGGGATGGCAAACGCCAGTGTCCCGATGGTTCCCAGGGAGTTCAGCCGTCCGATGAATGCTGTTCCAAGTCCTCCCTTCTGGATATACAGGTTGAGAAACGTACTGAAGATCGTGTTCCCGAATCCCAGGAGAGCTGTACCGATGAGGAGCAGGCGCATGTTGGAAGAGAGATGAGTGGCGGTGTCCCAGTACTTTCGCAGTTCTTCGCGCATCCATTCCTCCGGCTTTTCTCAGATCGTTCGTTTTCCAGAAGAATGTACTGCAGGATGCCTGTGAATACAAGCAGGAATCAAGAAAGTGCCGATGCAAGCACGAGGAGGGCTCCGCCGGCGAGGATGGCGGGGCCTATGTGCTCTCTGAGCAGCAGGGCAGCCAGGATCGCTGTAAAGACGGGTTCGAGCGCATAGATGACGCTGGCCTGCGCGACGGTGATCTCACGCTGAAAACGGTTCTGAAGAAGCAGCGTGATGACTGTCGTGAACAGTGCAAGGTACAGGAGAAGGGGCCACGATGCCGGCGGCACTGCGAATGTCTGCCGTGTCGCCAGCAGGTAAAGGAACGAACATACTGTGACGGTGATCAGCTGGAAAAAAGTCGCTGCATAAAAGGATCCAGTGTCCGAGAAGCGCTGGATAGCGAGCACCTGGATACTGAAGGCGACGGCTCCCAGGATTGTGAGGATGTCGCCTGTCCCCATGCGCCCGGGATGCAACGTAAACCCGAATGAGATGATCCACAGTCCGCATACGGCGAACAGGAGCGCCGCCGCTGTCCTGCGGGAATGCCGCTCGTGCAGGAATATCACTGAGAGGACGGGGGCGATGACAACACAGAGGCCGGTAATGAATGCGCTCTTACTGGACGTCGTCATGGTAAGTCCGGTGACCTGCAGCAAAAACCCGGCGAAGGCGGGCAGACCGATAGCGACTCCTTTGCAGATATTCAGCTTTGTCCAGCTGATGCGGCGGTGAAAGCACGCATACACGACGACGCTTGCAGCGGCAAACCGTACAAAGATCAGGAGCCCCGGTGAAATAACGGCAAGCCCGCGCTTCATGACGATAAACGTCGTTGCCCACAGGACGACGCACAGGAGCAGGAAGATCTGCGCCCTGTTCCTGCGTATGTCTTGAATGCGGGACGTCAGGAGCGGCCGGGTGGTCTGATGCATGCTATGGCTCCGGCGCCTGCGCAGACGAACAGGGCTCCGACGATAAAACTCAGCAGGTAATTGCCGGTCACGTCGTGCAGCAGACCGCCCAGCGCCGGTCCGACCAGGACACCGATGTTCATGGTCGAGTTCAGGACGCCGTAGCCGATCCCGCTGTTCTCGCTGGTCAGAAATGCCGGTGCGAACCCGAAGATCGCCATCGGACCCAGAGCAAAGCAGAGACTGATGCCAAGGATAAAAGGAAGGACACTGCTGTGCAGTGTGATCATAAGGAGAGACAGGGTTGCGTAGCCCAGCGATGCGACGACCATGCCCAGGCGATGGGTGTGGCGCAGATCCATGCGGTGCCCGAGCCAGGGGGATGCGATGACGGGAAACAGTTCCAGCATTGCCGCCAGGAGGCCTGCATGCTGGATACTGACTCCCCGGGTGGTCAGCAGGTCGTTCACAAAAGTGACGAGGATCATACATCCGGCATTCCACAGCATCCATGAGATGCCCAGTAACCAGACGCGGCGGTCCAGCCGACGCAGGGCCTTCGCAATAGGTGGGTGTGCCACGCTGGTTTCCGGCTGGCGGGGGAAGAACAGGAAGTACGCTGCAAGGACGACGGCCGAGAAGATGAAGATGATGAAGACAGGGGCCTGCCAGCCTCTCTGCACCGCCAGCCGCGAAAAAATCAGCTGGCTGATGACGATACCGAGAGGAACGGCTGCATTCCACACTCCCATGGCGGCTCCCAGAAAAGGCGTCCCGGAAAAATACTGCGTCACGATCTGCGCTCCCAGGATGGACAGAGTAGATGAGCCAATGCCCATGAACAGACGGGAGACGACAAGCATGGGGAATGACCGGCTGACGGCAAAGCACAGCTGAAAAACGGTGGCAACGGCCAATCCCGTCAACCCGAGCTTCCGCGCTCCCCAGCGGTCGCCCATATGCCCGGCGATCGGCGAGACAACGATCCCGAAGAGCGCCAGCGAGGACATCATGATACCGGCCTGTCCGGCCGACAGGCCGAGGGCTGACCGCATCACCGGGATGATGGGCGGCAGGAATTCCAGTGAAAGAGCGAAGACCAGCGTGATGGAAAAGCTGGCTGCAAGAAAAAACCATGCCTGACGTTTCATGAATCTCCTTTTCGTGGTAAAGACGGAAAAAAGGGCGGATCAGGGTTTTCGGAGAGTGACAAACCGGACAGCGGAGCGGAAATCCTGCACGCCCCCGCCTTCCCGGATGACATCCGCCAGAGCATCGGGATCTGTTGCGATGCATCCTGCAAGGGCGTCGACGCCGTAATCAAACAGGAGGACGGACAGAGGCGTCGAAGGGCCTATGATAATGGACCATGCATGACGGCTCAGCTCAAGGAGGCGCGGCAGCGACTTGTTGACCAGCGCGGATCCTGTAATGGCGACGATCTCCTGTTCAGGCAGCAGATACTCTTCCGCCGCCGCCGGCAGATCGTTTTCCTGAGGATGGTATTCAAAGACATTGACAGCACAGCCTTCCTGGCGCAGATGCTCGACAAATGGAAAGTGTCCGATGATACCGATCTTCTTGCCCTCCGCTCTCTTCAGCAGGAGGTCCTGACCGGCGGTCTCCGGTGCATCTTTGAAGCGTTCGGGAATGTTGCAGGCGGCGTTGATGGCGGCAACTCCTATGGCAGCCTCGCGGGGGTCCCAGGACAGACTCAGCTCCGCGAGGTCGATGAGCGGTGCGCCCCGCAGATGGAAGTGACTGTCCTGGGCATGGCGGGAAGCGATTCCGGAGGACAGCGGCGAAAGTGCAAGCCCGCAGGACTGGTCTGTCCGTACCATCGTCCACGTCTGTCCGGCAATGACATCCTGAACGGGCTCGTTGCTGCATTGGGCGATGAGGTCACGATACAGTCCGGTGTACTGCGACGCGCTCTTGCGATGCAACATCGCTAGTGCCCCAGGGATGGCAGCGTGTCCAGATCGACATCGCCGGTCTTGGTTTTCAGGTGTTTGCGGTTAAGCCAGGTGAAACCTTTGTCATAGGTGATAACGGCCATATCGACGGGGCCGCCGACGCCGGTTATATCGCCGGGATCCATGATCACGCCGTCGCTGAACCGCTGGATGGCGGTCGTCGTGTCGATGGCCAGCTGGCAGAAATCAACGGCATCCTGCAGCGTCATCGTCCCCCACTGGATGCTGTATTCAACGCCGCGGAGCTGTTGCTGAACAGTATCTTCGCCGTATTTGGCGGCTGCCTCCCGGATGATGGGGATCCCCTGAAGGCGGGGGTCGAACCCCAGGACGATACGGGTCACCACGTCGGTCTGTCCGATCCAGCCGGCGCCGTACTCTTTTCCCGGTTTGCGGCTGTCGCGTGCCTGATCGGTTATGCCGGGCACATAGATCATGTAGACTTCCGTACTCTTGTCCTTATTATAGCCGGCAAGGATGAACTGCAGGCCGTCCGGCGCTGCGACGGCTTCCTGAACCTGCCCCTGGTGATTCTTGAAGTGGAAGACGATGCGGGTCGGTTCTTCCTTAAGGTCAACAAGCTCAAGTCCCTGACGTGCCATATCCGCCTTGATGCCTGCGGGGATGGTCTTGAGCTGTTCCCGGTAGGGAACGCGAGCGTCGAAGTACTTCTCAAGCTCCTTCGCTGTTTCTCCGACTGAAAGATTGTCAACAGCGACTGTCTGCCGGAAGTCTTCGATGAATCCGCTGAGATTCTTCATGACGCCCTGCTGCGGCAGAAAAGCAAGGCCGGCGATAACAAGGCCCATCCGGGATCCAAGACGAAAGACCTTTGATGCGGAATCTGAACCGATGCGTGCCATGCCCTTCTGATTGCGATATGTCTGGCGGCTGTCTGCTGCCAGCACGATTCCCTCGGGGATCGCGACATTTATGCCAAGCGACATATGATACCTCCCATGTCAGTATTGCGTTCCTGTGCCGAACGAACATGCGACGGGCTTCTTCTATCTCTTCCTTGCGTAATGACAGTGTATTGCTATCGACGCTTCATGCAAAACCATGCGGTGAATGAAAAACGCCTCTGCGGTTGCAGAGGCGTTTATAAATGTAATAATGCTGTTGGCTGAGCGGTTATAGAAGTTATACGATCAGGGAGTGCCGTTCAACTGAATCTGCCAGCTCTGGTTTGTCGTGCTGTTGGGCGGCGTGGTGCCGGGGTGCATCATTTCCCACATGAAATCCTGATCCATCATATCGTGCATGTCGGGCACGGGACGGATACCTCGTGCATGAATGGTCGAACGGACCCGCTTGCCGATGACACGGACGATCGTACCGACGGGAATGTCCGATCCCTCAGGGAAGTACGTGTCCTCCGTGACAATGACCAGCCAGCGTTCACCGGTCAGGCTGTCAACGACCCATTGTTCGGTCGTGCGGGAGGTCAACACACCGACAATGGCGGTGCCTCTGTTGTCACCCCACAGGTTGCCTCCGCGACGGAACAGCTCACGTCCGGGACCCGTACGGAAGGTAACCCTGGTGAGGTTGCTGGCATAAGCGGCGCCGGCTCCCACGACTACCGCTGCAATCAGAGCTGCTACCAGCCATCCGCGCGAGATGCGGTACAGACGGGACGTGCTCCGGAGGACAAAGAAGGAGAGGATGCCGAGAACGAGGACGAGCAGCAGAAGTTGCCACGGAAAATCAAAGAACTGCGGGCTTGCCCAGCGCGGCCCCAGCCACAGATCTGCAAGCGTCCCGTTTTCGACGAGGATGAATACGCTGCCTGCCAGTCCCAGGGCCGTTACGACAAAGAGAAACGCAACAGCGGAGTGCTTCAGTGTCCGTCTGAGACGGAACCACCATGATGGGCGCGGCGCAAGATGTTCTTCCTCTATCTCTTCGAGTATCTTCTGTTTCAGACCTTCATTCATTGCTATCCTCTCTGAAAATCCTTATGACCTTCTTCTCCATCGATGCTATTTTCTGCGGGGCTCTGTCTCGCTGCTATCCAGAAACTGCCGCAGCTTGCCCTTGGCGCGGCTCACGGTAGGGCCCACAGAGTTGACCGCTACCATCAGAATATCCGCTATCTCGCTGTAACTCTTTCCTTCTACCACCGAGAGCAGCAGAACATCCCTGCTTCGCTGATCCAGGCGGTCTAGCGCATGAGTCACCCGTTCTTCCAGCTCCACCTTTTCTGTTTCAGCCGGGAGGTCGGTGTTTCCCGTCAGGATCTCAACGGTTTCACCATCCAGTTCCAGCTCCGTCGGCACTGTGCTGTGATGGCGGCGGGCCGTATTGACGGCGGTATTATGGACGATACGGTACATCCATGCGTTAAATGTCAGGTGCGGGTCGAAGCCGGCCAGGTTGCGGTATGCCTGCAAAAACGCTTGCTGGACGACATCTTCTGCTTCCTGCTTCCCGATCAGCCGGGCTGCATATACCAACAGCGGCCGCTCGTACCGTTCAACAAGCGCCTGCTTGACAAGTTGCTCGTCGGTCGGTTCCTGCGCGTGCATGTCCATGCACCTATGATACAGTAAATTAACCCGATCCGTACATGCGCGAATGCGAAGCGCCACTCCTGTTTGACACTCCTGTGCACGCTTGGTATCATTGATAATATAGGAATGGCGGGAAGGGGCAGGTCTCCTGCCATCCTGGATCTGCCGAGTGCAGGGAGGCTTTACATGACATTGGACCGATCGATGTTCCGTCTGTATGACATCCGGGGCGAAGTGGACAGGGATCTGACACCCGCGGCGGTCCACCGGATCGGGCAGGCGTTTGTCCATGCCGCACGCGAGAAGACAGGAGCAGCCGCACCTGCGTTCGCCGTCGGCCGCGATGTACGCCTCAGCAGTCCGGCCCTGGCCGCTGCGCTCATCGATGGTATCACGAGTCAGGGGGGCGACGTCGTCGACATCGGCGTGGTACCGACCCCCGTTCTCTACTATGCGTTGTTCACGATTCCCGTGGATGGGGGCGTCATGATCACCGGCAGTCATAACCCACCGCAGTATAACGGGCTCAAGCTGGCTCTCGGACGGGAGACGCTGTACGGTGATGAGATTCAGCGTGTCGCGGAGCTGACGGACTATTCCTACGCCCCTGTTCCCAGGCCGACCATCGCTTCACATCTCGCCTTGCTTGCTTCGTACCGTGACGATCTTACTCGGCAGTTTGAGGCAGGTGTCCTGGGAGCGGCGGATAAACCGCACCTTCACATTGTCGTCGACTGTGCCAACGGATGCGCCGGGCTGGTCGTACCGTCTCTTCTGGACCGCCTGGGGATCGATGCCGTCGTTTTGTACGCAGAACCCGACGGGACCTTTCCCAATCATCACCCCGACCCTGCCCGGCTGGATACGCTGGATGCGCTGCGCAGACGCGTCGTGGCAGAGCATGCGGATTTCGGCGTCGCTTATGACGGGGATGTCGACCGCATCGGCGTGATCGACCAGAACGGCGACGTCGTCTGGGGCGACAGACTCACGTATATCTTTGCAGCCGGCATGATCGCGCACTGGAAGGGCCCCGGAGCTGTCAAGGTTATCGGCGAGGTTAAGTGTTCCAAGACGCTTTTTGACGGCGTTACGGCGCTGGGCGGCCGGGCGATCATGTCGCCGACCGGTCACTCACTCATCAAGAAGATGATGCGCGAGGAAAAGGCACAGCTTGCGGGCGAGATGAGCGGCCACATGTTCTTTGCCGACCGGTACTACGGGTACGACGATGCGATCTATGCCACGTTGCGTCTCCTGGAGATCATGACCGAGGCACGGCGGAAGAATCCCGCCTGTGTTTTTACAGACCTGCTTGCCGATCTGCCCTCCGTCGTCACATCGCCGGAGATCCGGCGTCCCTGCCGGGAAGAGGACAAGGCGCGCCTGGTCGGCGGTTTCCTGGAAGCTTTTGGCAGGATCTTTCCTGCGATGGTGCGCAGCGTAGCACGGATCGTCAGTATCGACGGGATACGGATGGAATGGCCGGATGGCTGGGGGCTCATACGTGCCAGTAATACCGAGCCCATCCTCGTCCTGCGCTTTGAGGCGGCAACGGAGGAACGTGTGAAGCAGCTGGAGTCGGCGTTTGAAGAAACGCTCAAGTCCCTTGGCAATCTATTACCAACCAGAGAGGTGTAGCGTGGAAACAGAAGGCGTTCGCAAGGCAGTCATCCCGGTGGCAGGACTGGGGACACGGCTCCTGCCGATCACGAAGTCGCAGCCCAAGGAAATGCTGCCGGTCGTCGACCGGCCGGCTATTCAGTATGTTGTGGAAGAAGCCATCGATTCGGGCGTCGACAGTATCCTCATGGTGACCGGCCGTGGTAAGCGCGCCATCGAGGATTACTTTGACCATGCGGTCGAACTGGAACATGAACTGGAAGCACGCGGCAAGTTGCAGGAACTCGAGCAGATCCGGCATATCTCCAATATGGCGCAGGTCTATTATGTGAGACAGAAGGCGCCGCGCGGACTGGGTGATGCTATTTATCAGGCACGGGCCTTTGTCAACGGCGATCCGTTCGCCGTACTGCTTGCCGATGATATCATCAGTGGTCCGACTCCCTGTCTCGCCCAGATGGAGCAGGTGGCACGCCGGTTCCCCGGCATGGTCGTTGCGGTCATGCAGGTGCCGCGCGAGGAAACGGGCAACTACGGTATCGTCGAGGGGACGTCTGTCGCGCCCGGCGTCTGGGAAGTGAGTCATCTGGTAGAGAAACCGGATCCTGCCGATGCTCCCAGCAACC
Organism: uncultured Caldisericota bacterium; assembly: GCA_964516155.1. Taxonomy (GTDB): domain Bacteria; phylum Caldisericota; class Caldisericia; order Cryosericales; family Cryosericaceae; genus Cryosericum. Next base: position 1,314 of record CAZEWU010000028.1, on the reverse strand, counting down.
TGGCTATCGTCGGCCGTTATATCCTGACGCCCGGCATTTTCCCGATCCTGGAGCATGCCAAGCCCGGCAAGAACGGGGAAATCCAGCTTACCGACGCCATTCAGGAAATGCTGCAGTTCAAGAAGATCTATGCCTACGAATTCAAGGGCACCCGCTATGACATCGGCGACGGCATGGGCCTCCTCAAGGCCAACATCGCGCTCGCGCTCAAACGCCCCGATATGACCGTTGAATTGCGCCGGTTTCTCAGCGAAACGCTCGAGCAGCTCTTCGAGTGAGTCGCCGACCTCGGACCGGATAGCGGAGAAAGCGTATGACGATCCTCGTAGTGGGCGCCGGCGGGCGGCTGGGCAGGGAATTCATGGGGCAGCTGGCCGGCATCGGCGACATCACAGGACTTTCACATGCTGACCTCGATGTCGCCGACAGCCCGGCGGTCGAACGTAAAGTGCTTGAGCTGCAACCGACGCTTGTTATCAACTGCGCGGCGCAGGCAAGCGTGGACGCCTGTGAACGCGATCATGATGCCGCCATGCGTATCGACGTTCTCGGCGCCGGCAATGTAGCGCACGCCGACTACAAGGTGGCGGCCAAGGTCGTCCACATCAGCACAGACTATGTCTTTGACGGGACTGCGGACAGGGCGTATACGGAATGGGATGCGCCGCATCCGGTCAACTGGTACGGGCGCACCAAACTCCTGGGCGAAGAAGCGGTCCGGTGTGCCGACCCGGACAGCCTGATCCTCCGTGTCGCGTATGTCTATGGTGCATACGGCGACAACCCCGTGCGGGCGGTTATCCGTGCAGCGCAGGATCATACCAGGCTCCTCCTGCCCGACGATCAGGTCATGAGCCCGACCAGCGCCGCCGAGATTGTTCAGCAGACTATGATCCTTGCCCAGCGCGGCTCGACCGGAACGTATCACGTGACCGGGAAGGGACAGGTGTCCCGTTATGAATTTGCCCGTGCTATCGCTGCAACGTTCGACCTGGACGTCCAGTTCATGCCGGTTCATGCCGCCGGCATTCCCGGCCGCGTTCCGCGTCCCCTGCGTACTCCTCTGGCGCATGAGCATCTGCGTCTGGAGGGCCAGGACGTGATGAACGACTGGGATCAGGCCCTGTACGAGTTCCTTATCGATCACAAGCGTGCGCTGCTGCGGGAAGATGGTCTCGTGTGAAGAAGATTGTGCTGCTTGTAACAAAAGAAGAGAGAAAGGAGGCAACCTATGAAGTTCGTCGTTGTTGGCGCGGACAGTCAGATCGGTTCTGAATTTGTTCGGCTTCTTTCTCAGACTGTCAGCCTTGAATC
>CAZEWU010000027.1:0-9430 GCA_964516155.1 uncultured Caldisericota bacterium | reverse complement strand
CTTTTCGATAATGTCATACTGGACAGCGAGATCGACAATTTCTCCGAATGCCTGGATGCCTTTGCCGAAGATAATATCAAATTGCGCCACCCGGTACGGCGGAGCCATTTTATTCTTAACGACCTTCACCTTGACTCTGTTGCCAATAATCGCGTCCCCTTCCGTGATACTTTCGACCCGGCGTACTTCAAGCCGGACGGATGAATAGAACTTGAGCGCACGACCCCCCGGAGTCACTTCCGGATTGCCATATACAACGCCGACTTTCTCACGCAGTTGATTGATAAAGATGGCGCATGTCTGCGACTTGCTCAGGATGCCGGTAAGCTTTCGCAATGCCTGCGACATGAGGCGCGCCTGCAACCCAACGAACTGATCTCCCATAACGCCTTCGAGTTCCACCCTTGGAACAAGTGCCGCCACAGAGTCAAGAGCAAAGACATCCAGTGCTCCTGACTGCACCAGCATGGCAGCGATTTCAAGTGCTTGCTCAGCGTAATCAGGCTGGGAAATGATAAGTTCATCAACGTTCACTCCGATGTTCCGCGCGTATACTGGATCCAGAGCATGCTCTGTGTCAATAAAAGCAGCTTTGCCTCCAGCTTTTTGAGCTTCTGCGATAACCTGCAGGGCAAGTGTCGTTTTACCGCCGCCCTCCGGACCATAAATCTCGACAATACGTCCGCGCGGAAGTCCTCCGATCCCTAATGCTGCATCCAGCGAAAGGCTTCCTGTGGGAATAGCAGAAGCGGACATCCTTTCGGAACGTTCTCCAAGTTTCATGATGGAACCCTTTCCAAACTGTTTCTCTATTTGGGCCATAGTGGCGGCAAGAGCCTTGTCACGTTCGTTCGCTCTTTCCGCTGCTTCATTCTTCTGAAGCTTGTCAGTGCTCTTCCCGTTTTCCATACAGCCTCCGCTTTGAGTGTGAGTCCTGCAGCTCAGTATAATTCGGTCTCCCTATTCAGCAAATCTTCTCAGAAAAACAGTTCCATGCGGCAGATATAGAGGATGTCCCTGACCGAGAACGCTTTCGTACAAGACGACCTGGTCCATGACGAAGGTAAATGGCTTTGGCAACCTATTGCGGAGCACAGCAGCATCGGCCGGTGTCCCGCGCGAGGAAAATCGCGCCAGCGTAATGTGAGGGGTAAAAGAATCTTCCTGTCTGCCTGTTCCAAATCCGTAAAGCACTTTCCGGACACGAACCGCGAGATTAACGACTTCTTCCGTTTTATGGCTGGGACCCAGCCATAAAACGGAAGGCTTGCCGTTCTTTAAAAAAACGCCAATAGTATCAAGGCACATGGAGATTACGGCACATTCCGTCAGATCTGTTTCTAACAGGCGGCCTGCAGCATGCATGTCGTTCTCTGACATTTCACCAAGAAAGCGCAAAGTCATATGACATGAGGAAGCAGGAACGGTCCGCGGAGCAAACTCTCCCAGAGATGATCGATACTCCTGAAGCCATTCCTCAAAATCAGCCGGCAAGGGAACGGCGACAAACGCCCTCATGCCAGCATTCCCTTCAGGTCGTAAGGCCCGATCTCAGAAATAGAGGCCTGGCAGACATCCCCGATAGAAGGAAGGGGCACTCCCTTACGTATGTTCAATGTGACAACGTTGTCAATATCGGGAGCGTCCAGCAGCGTCCTGCCTGTAATCGCTGTGGTACCGATATAGTCTACGATGACGGGGACAGTTTTGCCGGTATAACGTTCTCTGTTGATGGAAAGCGAAATCTGCTGCTGGCGTTCCATGAATTCACGCCGACGTCGTGCCTTCGTCGAACCACACACCTGTCTGGAAAACCCATAGGATGAAGCCAGTCGCTCACGAGAATAAGTAAACGCAGAAGCATGGTCAAGCCGTAACACCGGCAAATCCTTCAACAGGTGTTGGAATTGTGTCTCAGTCTCACCGGGAAATCCAACGATAAAGGTGCTGCGGACAGCAACATCCGGCACGATTTCCCGTACCTGCTGCACAAGACCGACCGTCGAGGAACTTGACCATGGACGCCCCATCGCCTTGAGAACTACAGAATCGGTGTGCTGCAATGGAATGTCCACATAATGTGCAATATGATGAGAATCCCTTATTGTTTCAAGAAGTCCTCGCGTAATCATCGTCGGATAGAGATACAGCAGACGCAGGACTCTGACATCCCGAAGGCTATCCAGTTCTTTCAGCAAATCCGGCAAGAGAGACCGATGTGCCGGATTAAGATCTCTTCCATAAGCGCTCGTGTTCTGAGCCACAAGAATAAGCTCAGTTGCACCGGCACGGATAAGTCCATCAGCCTCATGAACCACGGTATCTATCGTGCGGCTGACAAGAGGTCCTTTGATTCGTGGAATCGTACAGTATGTACAATGTTGTGAACAACCATCACCGATTTTCAGATAGGCATATGCTCCGCCGCCGCTCAGGACGCGCGGAGCCTCAAACCGCCGAATGATACCAGTATTGACACAGAACCTGTCGCCGGCATCGGCCGGCATCTTCGCCAGAAGATCTTTCCAGAAATCTTGCCGGTAAAGAGCATCCGTGCCCATGACAGCGTAGAGACCCGGATGTCGTCTTAGAACACGGTTCCGCCACAACTGCGGATAACAGCCAACCGCAACAATCTTCCGGATACGGCCAGTTGCAGCGGACGATTGCTCAAGATCACTCAATACAGCATCCGCTTCATTGCGTGCCGCTTCAAGAAAGCCGCATGTATTGACTACGACGATATCAGCATTGCCAGGCTCCTGACATACAATAGCCCTTGGCTCGGCCGACACGATCTGCCCCAGGATAGTTTCGCTGTCAGCCAGGTTTTTGGCGCATCCAAGGCTGATCATGCATACATGAGGTCTACGGTGTTCCTGAAGCACTGTACTCCTTCCCTGTAATGACTGTTTCACTGGTGGAAACCATACCCTGATCGTTGCCGTTAACATAAACCTTCGTATACATAGCATTTCCAAAGCTGACAAGGATGTTGCTTCCTGTAATATCCGGCGTGCTGTCTCCGGGACGCAGAACACCAGAAAAAACTACTTGCCCATCTGCCGTGATTTCCAGCCACGTTCTTTTAGTCGTTGCTGCAAAGCGCAATGTCAGTTGTCCTGCCACAGGAGAAACCACTGCTGAAGGGGTTGATGGCGTTGACGCCGACGGCGTGACCGGAGTTACCGTCGACGGCTGTGATACAACAGACGGCGAGGCAACGGACGGCGAAATGCTGGAAGGCGAAGCAACGGAAGGCGTCGGCGTGATTGTCGACAATGGATGCGCCAGCAAAACAATCGCTACAGTAAGAACAACAACTGCAGCCAGAATGTACAGAAACGGGCCTCGTTTTCGCCTGTAGGCAGGAGATCCTGCAATAGACGGAACATGCTCAGGCTGGGTCTGTCGTTCTTGATCTTTGAGCTTTTCTTCTTTTAGCGCCATTGCCGTTACAATTTTGGATTCTTCAGATATCTCGCTGAAAGCGGCAACGATCGTATCGCCATCTAGTCCAAGATAATCTGCATACCGTCGCACATAGGATTTGACGAAGCCATTGATCATGACCGGTCCACCTGATTCGAGAGACTCAAGCATCTGCTTCTTCAGCAATGTTGCCTTGGCGACGTCATCCACGGAAAATCCCAGAGACAACCGCTTATCGTGCAGAATCTTCCCTGCTTGTTCCCTCGTCATCACGACTCCTGACAAATTGTCACTGCCGATGTATTTTCTTTGCCGGCATCTTCTCAACAGGAAGGAGCGCGTCAGCAAAAACCTGAGATATGTTGTCTACAAAGCTGAAGTGCAACTTCTTGCTGATATCCGGCGCTATTTTGGTCGTATCCCGGCGATTTTCCTCTGGGAGAATAAGTTTAGTAATGCCCGCCCGGTAAGCTCCCAGGACTTTGGCTTTGATGCCCCCGACAGGCAGAACCTGTCCGCGCAGAGTGATCTCGCCCGTCATGGCAACATCAGGGCGAACCTTTCGTCCTGTAAGAGCGGACGCCATAGCCGTCGCCATAGTAACACCAGCGGATGGACCCTCTTTTGGCACTGCGCCTTCCGGCACATGGACATGCAGATCGGTCTTCTCAATAAAATGTGGGTCCAGGCCCAAATCAGCTGCATGTGTACGGATATAGCTTAACGCAGCTTGCGCCGATTCCTTCATGACATCGCCAAGCTGACCGGTCAGCAGGAGGTTGCCCTTTCCATCCATCCTGGTCGCCTCGACGTAAACAGTGTCGCCGCCATATTGTGTAACGACCAGACCACAGGCAACGCCGGTCCGTGCTTCTTTGATCAGACTCGTATATGCATACGGCGCAAGATCAAGGTATTTCTCCAGTCCATCAGCACTGACAACGACCCCATGGAAGGAGGTCTTTTCCTCGACCTTCTGACGAGCAACCTTACGGCAGATCCTGACAAGAGCTCTCTCCAGTCCGCGGACGCCGGCCTCCCTCGTATACTTCTGTATGATCGCAAGAAGCGCGGCATCACTCACCGACAGATCGGTCGTCTTGAGTCCATGCATCTGCAGCGCTTTTGGCAACAGGAAGTGCAACGCGATCTGCAACTTCTCTTCATCGGTATATCCTGGAAGTGAAATAACTTCCATGCGATCCAGCAGAGCGGGGGGAATCGTTTCAGAAACGTTCGCCGTTGTCAGGAACAACACCTCTGAAAGATCGAAGGGAATCTCTATATAATGATCGCTGAATTGCGAATTCTGTTCCGGATCCAGGGCTTCAAGAAGCGCAGCCGTCGGGTCGCCGCGAAAATCGGCGCCTACCTTGTCAATCTCATCCAGCAGGAAAACGGGGTTCTTCGTTCCTGCCTGCTTAATGCCCTGGATGATACGTCCTGGCAGAGCACCGACGTATGTTCTGCGATGTCCGCGAATTTCAGCTTCATCCCGGATTCCGCCAAGAGAAACGCGGACGAATTTGCGATTCAGCGTTTCGGCGATTGATTTACCGAGTGACGTCTTTCCGACACCGGGAGGACCAACAAAGCACAGGATCGGACCACGCGCTTTGTCTGAGAGCTTTCGGACCGCAAGATATTCAATAATACGGTCTTTGATCTCCTCCAGTCCATAATGATCCTTATCCAGCACCTTATGCGCACGTTTCAGGTCGAGCTTGTCTTTGGTACGGATATCCCATGGTAAACCGATGAGCCAGTCCAGATATGTTCTGATAACAGAGCTTTCTGGACTCATCGTCGGTGTCTTTGCCAACCGGCCCAGCTCTTCCTCCACTTTGTCCCGCGCATAACCGGGCATACTGATCTTTTCGAGCTTCTTGCGGTATTCCCCTACCTCGCCGGCCTCTTCTCCTTCTTCGCCCAGCTCCTTCTCGATAGAGCGGACCTGCTCGCGCAGATAATACTCACGTTGGGATTGATCGATCTTGGATTTGACGTCATTCTCGATCTTACGCGCCAGTTCAAGAACGTAGATCTCCTTGGCCAGCAGTTCAGCAATACGATGCAAGCGTGCTTCCGCATCTGGGATAGACAGTAACTCCTGCCGCTGTTCTACGGGCAAAAGCAATGTGCTGGCAGTGAGGTCTGCAAACTTATCCGGCTCTGTAACTCCAGCAACATTGTTAACTGTTTCAGCCGGCAATTTCTTGGAGAGCTCGACATACTGTGAATACTGGTCAAGAACAACCCTCATCAGAGCCTGCCGCTCGGTGGAGGTTTTATCATCGATAGGCAGAGGCTCAATGCTTGCCATAAGCATCTCATCCTTGGTATATACATCTTTGAGGCGAACCCTGCGTGCTCCTTCTACAAGAACCCGGTCACTTCCATCGGGAAGTTTGAGCAGCTGCAGAATTTCAGCGCCAACGCCGACATCATAAAGATCGGCCAGCCCGGGGTTCTCATTCGATTCGTCTTTCTGACAGACCAGTACGATCTTCCTGTCAGTAGCCAATGCTGACTCAATGCTCTTCAAAGACTTCGACCTGCCGACAAAAAGCGGCAGGACATGATATGGAAACACCACCACGTTCCGCAGAGGAATCAGTGGTGCTTCTGAAAGGTTCCAATCGTGTTCACTCATACAATGCTCTCTCCCCCGGTCAAGCCGACGCAGGCAGTGCCATAAGCTCTGTAGTACCATCTGTTCTTATGGCAGTTACCTGACGACTGTCCGAAAAGAACTCGTCTCCTATCGTAACGCCGGTCACATTTTCGAATGAGGGCAATTCGAACATGAGATCTACCATAGGCTGATCTACGACGGCTTTCAGCCCCCGGGCTCCCATGCCCATGGCCTTGGCCTTCTCGGCTATGTGCTTCAATGCTGAATCGGAAAACTCAAGAGCCACTCCATCCATGGCAAACAATTCCTTGTATTGCTGCACAATTGAGTTCTTGGGCTCCACAAGAATCCGTTGCAGGTTTTCGGCAGTCAACTCCGCCAACTCTAATTTCAGCGGGAATCTTCCTACAAGTTCAGGCAGCATTCCAAATTTTACAAAATCGGTACTCGTCAATGTTTGTCCCTTACCGTCAGCGGGCTCACGCACAAATCCAACTTCACGAGGTTCCGTCCGGGATGTACGGATACGATCGATCCCTTCAAACGTACCCCCGGCAATAAAGAGAACGTCACGCGTATTGAATTTGATAAACTCCTGCAGTGGATGTTTGCGTCCTCCCTGCGGGGGCACATTGGCGATAGTGCCTTCAACGATCTTGAGAAGTGCCTGCTGGACTCCCTCGCCGCTTACGTCCCGGGTAATCGAGGGATTTTCCGATTTACGGCCGATTTTGTCGATTTCATCAACGTACACGATACCACATTCAGCCCGCGCAACGTCAAAATTTGTTACTTGCAGCAGACCAAGCAGAATGTTCTCAACATCTTCGCCGACATATCCTGCTTCGGTAAGCGTCGTAGCGTCGGCAATAGTAAACGGAACATCCAGAATATGCGCCAACGTCCGGGCCAGATACGTCTTTCCTACCCCTGTAGGACCGACAAGCAGGATATTGGATTTCTCAATCTCGACATGGCCGTCTTTCTTCGCACGCAATCGTTTGTAATGGTTATACGCACCGACAGAAAGAGCTTTTTTTACCTCGTCCTGGCCAATCACATACTCATTTAGCTGAGCATAGATTTCCTTTGGCTTGAGCGCCTTGAAATCAAACTCATGACTCTCGTATTGCGACTGCTGAACCAGCTGGCTGCCACGCTCGATACAATCACTGCATATATAGGAACCATCCAGGCCTTTGATGAGCAACCCGACTTCACTCGATTTTTTACCACAGAAAGAGCAGGATGGCTCCTCACTATTATGATTTGGCATTGGGCATTGGAGATTTCATATCCCCTGCGACCCCGATTTTAGCGATTACCTGGTCAACGATACCATACTCAGTCGCCTCAAGAGCTGACATGAAGAAATCCCGCTCTGTATCCCGCCGAATGATATCGAGCGGCTTTCCGGTGTGCAGTGCAAGGATATTGCTTACAGACTCCTTGATCCGCAGGATTTCCTTTGCCTGAATCTCGATATCAGTTGCCTGTCCCTGCGCTCCGCCCCATGGCTGATGGATCAGAATACGTGAATGCGGCAGAGCAAATCGCTTTCCCTTGCGCCCGGCAGCAAGAAGAACAGCAGCCAGACTGGCAGCCTGCCCGAGACAGATAGTCGACACAGGCGCATTGATATATTGCATGGTATCATAAATCGCCATGCCGGGAGTCACTTCTCCTCCAACACTGTTGATGTAGAGATAAATGTCCTTTGTAGAATTCTCGGCTTCCAGATAAAGCATTTCTGCCACAATAAGATTGGAAACCTGGGTATCGATTTCACCCCCCAGAAACACAATACGATCCCTAAGGAGACGTGAATAAATATCATAGCCTCGTTCGCCGTGCACAGTCTGTTCGACGACGTATGGAATAACGCTCATATATCCTCCTATTTGTCGGAAGGCTCCTTCAGTCGGACAGCATCGGTAATGAAATCACGCGTCTTGTCCCAGACAACGATATTGCTCACAATTTTGCGTCCTTCTTCCGTTGCTGAGTTGATGCCTTCTTTCTGAAGCTCGCTTTTGTGTGCTTCTACATAGCCTGTAATTTCCTCATCACCAGCTGAAATGGAGCAGGCACGATCAGTAGCCTCCATCAGCAAGTCACGTTGCAGAAGTTTGATCGCATCCGCTTCAATATCCTTTCCAAGCTGCTCACTGGTTATATTATTGTACTTCAGATATTCACTCAAAGAAAGACCATTCCGCGTCAGATCTTCTTTAACTTCGTCCATTCGCTGTTGAGCTGCATCCTGCTGTACATAGGCAGGGAACTCCAGAGGCTGCTTCTGAACAGCAGCCTCGATAGCCCGCGCAAATAAGGTGTTCCTGCGATTCTCCTGTGCACGACGCTCTTCTTCATCGTGTAACGTCTTCTGGAGCTCTGTCAGTGACCCAAAAGACCCGACTGATTTCGCGAATTCATCATTTATCTCAGGAACATGCTTTTCTGCGACACTTTCGATGGTCAGATCCCCTTCTAATTTGTTCTCTTTCATTTGAACACTGAAGTGTTTTGTCTCACCGGATTTCATGCCGACGACAACCGGTTCATACATGGTCCCCACATCGCCCTCTCCCACAGAAAACTCTGTACGATGAGCATTTTGAGCATCGGGGGTACGAATACTCACGGCAATGACATCTCCATGTACAACCGGCCCTTCTTTGGGCGATGTTTCAGTAACGGCTTCAACGAGAGCATGGAGGCGATTCTCAACAGCCTTTGTTACATCGATGTGTACGTCTTCTACTTCGACACTCGCCCAGAAATCATGATCCGCCTTGGGCAATTCGAAAACATGAACATCAAGAACGAGCCCTTTATCGGCGTCAACATCCCAGTCTGCTTTGACGATCTCGGGCTCAAAGATAAGAGCGTCGGCATCCTTGAATTCCTTGAGAAATCTAATATAGGTCTGCGAAGCTGCTTTCTTCAGAATATCATCCTTGAGCTCATCATCCTCTACATATTGTGCGACAATAGATAAGGGAGCTTTTCCAGGACGAAACCCAGGAATGCGCAGCTTGCCAGCCATTGCCTGCATGGCTTCATGCTTGAGCGTTGTGATCTCATCAGGAGTGAATGTTGATGAAAGAACGATTGAATTTCCAGCCTTGTTTGCGGTGGTATATTCCACGGTTTCCTCCAAATTGGTGCGAAGGGCGGGAGTTGAACCCGCATGGAATTACCCACTGGATCCTAAGTCCAGCGCGTCTGCCAGTTCCGCCACCCTCGCTGAATGCTTGCTGACATCGCAGGGAACTGAATCTTTGGGCAAGTGGTGGTGGGTCGTGCAGGACTTGAACCTGTAACCGCCTGATTAAGAGTCAGATGCTCTACCAATTGAGC
>CAZEWU010000026.1:0-9873 GCA_964516155.1 uncultured Caldisericota bacterium | reverse complement strand
GGAAACAGCTAGTCGGTATCATGCGACAGCGTTACAGATCAGGTAAGTTCGTGGAATAACGTGCTGCTGTGACGACTGGACCGGCCCGGGGAAGGGCTTGTTCAGCCGTCACAGCGCATTTTTATGAGGCGACGCAGACACCAGTGGAAAAATTTATCGGGAACAGATACACTGTAACGAAGCAGCGCAGCGATTCAGAGCCGCGCTGCAGTGAACAGGGGAGGTTGATCGTTGATGGATGAACGTATGAAAAAAGTTAAGACTGCTGTCGAAGCGGAACTGGCGTGCTCGGCCCATAACATGGCGCACGTGCTGCGGGTCTATCATCTGTGTCTGCAGCTTGCAAAGGATGAGCAGGGCGTCAATATCGAGGTCCTGGAACTTGCCTCTCTCCTGCATGACATTGCCCGTGTGCGGGAGGATACCGATGACACCGGGAAGACGGATCACGCCGTCCTGGGTGCGGCGATGGCGGAACAGGTCCTGCGTGATGCAGGATACCCGGAGGAAACGACCCGTCATGTCTGCGCATGCATAGCAACGCATCGTTTCCGTGGAAATGCTGTTCCGCAGAGTATTGAAGCTAAGCTTCTCTTTGACGCCGACAAGCTGGATTCTCTCGGTGCCGTCGGCATCGCGCGCGCCTATATGCTGGCCGCGCGGTACAACGAGAACATCTACAGCGATCAGGATCCGCAGCAGTACATCGCGGACAATCATGTGGGAGGCAGCTCCACCGGGCGGATCAAGGTTCTGAGCAAGCATACCCCAAACCTGGAATTTGAGATCGCTTTCAAGCATATCCCGGAACGTCTGTTCACGCCTCAGGCCCGCGCTATCGCAATCGGCCGCCTGGCAGTGATGCAGGCATTCTTTGACCGCATGAAGCTTGAACTGGACGGAAAGGCATAGGCAGCCCGGCTCTGCCGGTCTGATCGATCTATGCACATCATCATAGTGAATATGAAACATAAGGAGGAATAAATGGAACAGGCTAAACGTATCGCCGTCGGTGAACACGCTCCTGATTTTACTCTGAAGGACAATCGCAATCATCCCATTCATCTTGCCGATTATCGCGGCAGGAACGTCCTGCTGTCCTGGCATCCCCTGGCGTGGACAAAAGTCTGCGCGGAACAGATGAAATCGCTTGAGGCGCATTTTGCTGATTTTCAGAAGCTCAACACAGTCGCCCTGGGGCTCAGCGTCGATTCCGTCCCTTCCAAGAATCAATGGGCAAAACAGCTGCTCATCGCGAACACCATGCTCCTCTCTGATTTCTGGCCTCATGGAGGCGTCGCTGCTTCCTACGGCCTGTTCCGGGAAGCCGACGGGTACTCTGAACGGGCGAATATTATTCTTGATGCAACCGGCAAGGTATCATGGATGAAGGTTTATCCCATTCCGGAACTGCCGGACATCGATGAAGTACTGGCCGCCCTGGGTCGGTAGGGAGGATCTATGAATGTCGGAGAAGCCGTTGAAGCACGCCGCGCCTATCGTTCCTTTGAACCGGTCGAGGTGACGGATGACCTTATTCATAAGTTGACACGGGCTGCGACGTTGGCTCCGTCCTGTTTCAATAACCAGCCCTGGCGCTATGTTTTCGTCCGCAGCAAGGATCAGCTGGGCCGTGTCTTCGCGACCCTGACTAAAGGGAACCAGTGGGCGGAGAAGGCGTCCATGGTAATCGCCGTGTTCAGCACTCCGGAACTGGATTGTGTCATCAAGGATCGTTCCTTTTTCTGGTTTGATACGGGGATGGCGACGGCGGCTCTGATCCTGCGGGCCACCGAGCTGGGACTGGTCGCTCATCCTATCGCCGGATTCCGGCCGGACGAAGTCAGGACTGTTCTGGGGATCCCGGAAACGATGCAGGTGCTGGCGCTGGTCATCGTCGGAAAACACGCGGCGACGCCCAATCCGATCCTGTCGGAGAAACAGTTGCACGACGAAATGGAACGACCTCAGCGCCTGCCTGATGAACGTGTTGCGTTCATTGACAGCGTGCCGGCCGGGGCACCGGTGGCGGAGCCTATTCCACATTGATGTCAGGTCGGCCTGCCGGTTGCTACTGCGTCGGCAGGCTGACCGTCTGCCAGGGTGTGTTGTAAAGGTTGAGACCCCCGAATTTGGCTCCCACGTGCAGCATGAGAGTGGTGGCACGGGAGATCGACGGCGTCTGGACGTCAATGGTCACCCTGCTGCCGGTCTCCTGGACCTGAACGGTATTCGTGACGGAGGAGCCGGTCACAAGATCCCTGATGACGGGTTTCTTGTCATATCGCAGGATAATCGCCAGCTTCGGCTGGGTGGCAAAGGGCGTTCCGGATGCAAAGGGGAATATATTCAGCGCAATCACTGAGTCGCTGGAAGGCGCCTCTGAAAACGAAAGTTCCAGCCGGAGCGTCTGAGGGCTGAGCCAGATGGCCGAAGCAGAACGCAGGGAGAAGTTGTTCCTGAGTCGTTCCAGCAGGAGACTGCCGGGGATGGAGAAAAATGATGTTGCGTTTCCCGACAGTGACAGGCGTCGGTCCAGCAGATAGACCTCGCTCTGACGGGAGAAACTGACCAGGAGCTGGCGGCTGACCTCGATCTGACTGTGGTAGAGCAGGGTCGCATGATATTTGGCAGTGGTCTGGCTCAGGGACAATTTGAGATTTCGCAGGGTCACCGGCAGCTGTGCGACAAAGTCCGGCGGCACGAGGAGCGTATAGGGGTTGTAGAAGCGCGGCAGCGGAAAATAGTGCTGGTGGACCAGGTACAGATACCGCATCGGCGTCATGTTCAGATCAAGGAGCGCGGCAGTCGTGAACAGATAGGCTGCCTGATGGTCAGGGTTGAGATCCAGAGACGAGGGGAAGATGACGATGGTCGGTTTGCAGGAGCGCATGACCGTCTCGACGTTGTTGAGGATAGAGACGGCATTGTAGGGAGCTTCCGGCGTCAGGGCGTCGGCATAGGGGACGCTGCGCGTTCCGGTCGCTGCATGAAAACGGCTTGTTCCTGGTTTCCAGGTTGTGCTCCAGATGCGGAGCGTTCCAGAATCAGGGTATCCCAGGAACGTGAGGTCGGAGGACGGGAGCCCAAGAGCGGTCATTGCTTTGAGTGCTTCTTTGCGGCGCGTTTCTCCGAGCGAGCGGTATTGTCGGGGGGTCAGGGCCGGTATTTTCCGCAGAGCCCAGTAGGCCAGTTCATGGTTGTCGCCGTAGGTAAGATACAGGACATGGACACGGGATCCTGCGCTGAGTGCCCGCTGAATCAGACCCCCGGTCGCGATGCACTCATCATCCGGATGAGGAGCCACGATCAGGACAGAATCCTTGCGACTGAAGTCCGGCAGCTGATTCGCCGGGTTGCTCAGCCTCGCAATGAATGCCGGAGCCTCGTATGAGGAGCCGAAGAACCCGGACCAGAAACTGCAGATGAGCCCCGCAGCGACAAGAATACAGAGAAGAACCGGGATAAGTCTCTTTCGTTTCATGGAAGAACTGCAGCCATACGGCAGAGGGTTCCTGTACGGTCCTTCAGGAGGTCAGCTGTGCCAGGATCTTTCCGGCATGTCCGTACAGCAGAAAATGGCCTTCCTCCGGAAACCACCGCGTCAATGTGTGAGGAAGGAACATCGCCAGTTCCGTGGCCATGGCCGGCGGTGTGATGACATCCCGCCGCCCGTGCCAGATCTGAACAGAGGCCTGGATGTCGTTGCAGGCAAAGCCCCAGTCGCGGGCGAGCAGTATCAGCTCTCCTGCCGGCCCGTCGCTCTCCTGCCGGAAGGTCTCGGCCAGATCGAGAGGGAGCATCTCCTGCATGCCAGGCTGTTCCAGTACGATTCTGTCGGCTTTCGGCTGTCCCGTGACCATGCGGGTTACCAGCGCTGCGGCATCGCTCTGGATCTCCTCTCTGCGGCGGGACATGACATGCCAGACCAGCCAGGGGGTCCACGTGGCGGCGGCAAACAGTCTGCGCTGACCAGGCTTCATGGCGCGGCGGACTTCCCGGCGGTGCCGGGGTGAGAACCCGGAAACGATGCCGACGGCTGTCAGCCGGTCGGACAGACGGGCGGCGCACGCAAGGGCGTACGGGCTCCCGCCGGCGATGCCGAGGACGGCGAACCGGTCGATATGCAGAGCGGTGGCAAGCTGAGCTACGTCGCCGGGCCAATCAAGGAGCGTCCGTCCCGGTTGAGGATCGGACAGGCCCATGCCGGGCCTGTCAGGACAGATGAGACGGATACCCGCCGTCTGGGACGGCACATCAAGAGGAAGCCCTTCCAGCCGTGAACCGGGAGATCCATGAAAGAAGAATACCGGCGTCCCCGCCGGATCGCCGAATTCAGCATATCCAAGCGTTCTCCCTTCCTTCAGTTTTATTGTCTGATCAGTACGCAGCATCTGATAACACCTCATTTGCCCGGACGTAAGATGTGAGCTTCGCTATCACCTGAGTCTACCCGGAAGCGGAGGACAATCAACCACTACATGGTAAACCATTCGGCGCTGTTTTCCCATTGTGCTTTGTCACTCCGGGGATATAACGGTGAAAGACGACAAAAGGAGGTATAAGTGTATGTTGACTGGACGTAGAATTGACGACCGGATCGTGGACCGGTGGGAACAGCTCCTGTGTGCCGCGATCGCTCACCGCACAGGCCGTCCGATGATGTTCTTCCGTGACGGACAGGCGGAAGGCGGCATGCTGCGGGATGCATGGTATATCGATCCTGTTCTTGCATCGGTGGCATCCCTGAGGCCGTGCCGGTCCGGGTACTGCACGCGGTTCGAGCCGGATGGGGAGAGCGTCCGTCTCTGGACGGGCATGGGCGTCCTTCAGGATGCGGTGCTCGGGGAATGTCTCCGGAGCGCCCTTGCGCAGCCGCAGTACCGGTTGTCTCTCAAACCGTTGTTCAGAAAGCTGGATGCAACGGGATTCGTTGGACAGGGTTCCTGGGTGCGGAGTTTCTTCACCGGGCAGGACGGTGCGCAGATACGCCTGACAAGCGCTTCGCTGGAGCAGGCGCCGTCCCTGTATGCACCGCTGGATGATCGCGCTGTCTTTTCCGTCATGACGGTGGAGCGTCTCTACAAGACGGCAGATGAGCTTGAGCTGGATACCGATCACGTCGCAGAGCAGTTGCTCAGGGATTTCGGACCGCTCTATAACGGGCTGTTCCCGAGGTCGGCCCTCCGGTAACGGCACCCGGTTCCTTTGGTATCTTCAGCACTTTCCTGTTGACAGAAAGTTCTCCAGGAAGTAAGCTGATAAGGGTCGTTGAAGGCCGGTCCCTGGTACGTTGCGCGCGGGAGCGGCCATTGTCATATGTGGAGGTTGACATGGATCGTGTGCTGAGCAATGAGTTATCCGCTCATGCAGGTGAGCGTGTTCGTATGGCGGGGTGGATGCATCGTATCCGCAGGCTGGGCAGCGGAATGGTGTTCGTGCATCTGCGGGACCGCGGTGGCATCTGCCAGATCGTTGTTGAGTCGCCGGAAGCGGTAGCTTCCATTGACGGCCTTCTTGTGGAGAGCGTCATCGAGGTGGAAGGGACGGTCGTCGCCGAGGCCCAGGCAAAGGGAGGATACGAGATCCATGATCCCTCCTTCACGGTGCTGTCCGCTGTGACCGACGCTTTGCCGTTTCCTATCAACAAACCTGTCATCAATGCCCATCTGGACACCTTCCTCGACTATGCCATGGTCGGCCTCAGAGCTCCTTCGAAGCAAGCTATCTTCAAGCTCAGCGCAGGCGTGCAGCACGGGTTCCGCGCCGTTCTGGACGCCAAGGGTTTCACTGAGGTCACGACGCCCAAGATCATCGGGACGGCGTCTGAATCCGGAGCTACCGTCTTCCCTGTCGAGTATTTCGGCAAGAAGGCTTTCCTGGCGCAGAGTCCCCAGTTTTACAAGCAGATGATGGTCGGCGTTTTTGAACGCGTCTATGAAGTGGCGCCGGTGTTCCGGGCCGAGCCGCATCAGACGGTCCGGCATCTCAACGAATATGTCAGCATGGACGCCGAAATGGGGTTCATCAAGGACCATACGACGATCATGGCCGTCCTGACGGATGTCGTGCATGGTATCCTTGCCTACCTTTCAGAGCACTATACAGAGGAACTGGCGCTTCTCAAGGTAGAGATGCCGCTTGCGCCGGAGGTCTTCCCGCAGATCTACTTTCCCGATGCCCAGCAGTGGATCTTTGAGCATCATGGCGAGGACTGCCGCGGCGAGCCGGACCTTGCTCCGCAGCATGAAAAATGGCTTGGCGAATGGGCGAAGGAAACGCATCAGTCGGATTTCGTTTTTGTCACCGGTTACCCGATGGCGAAGCGTCCCTTCTATACAGCGGCGAACCCCGACGATCCACGGTTCTCCAATTCTTTTGACCTGCTGTTCCGCGGCACCGAGCTGGTGACCGGCGGGCAGCGTCTCAACAAGTTTGACGACTATGCCAGAGCGCTTGCATCCCGCGGAATGACGCAGGAAGCCGTTGCTTCGTACCTGGAGGCCTTCCGGTTCGGAATGCCGCCGCACGGAGGATTTGCCATCGGACTCGAGCGTTTCATCATGCAGCTGACCGGCCTCACCAATCTGCGCGAGGCGACGCTCTTCCCGCGCGACATGGAACGTCTTCAGCCATAACCGGGAGGTTCTGTGCAGCTGCTGAACAGCAAGGGATTTGACAGGTGGGCCGGCACTTATGACCGTTCTGTCGGAGAGGGGACCGGGGGGTATCCCTTTGAAGGCTACTACGACGTCCTGAACAGAGTATGCGAGGTGATCGGCAGCTGTCGCGGCAGGACGGTCCTTGATCTCGGCGTGGGGACGGGTCTGCTGTCTGTGGAACTGTTCCGCCAGGGCGCAACGGTCGTCGGCGTTGATTTTTCACCGCAGATGCTCCTGCTCGCGCGGCAGAAGATGCCGGAAGGTGAATTTGTCTGCGCTGATCTTACAAAGGGGCTGCCGGACAGGGTGCGCGGCCGGACGTTCGACGCCATTGTCTCGAGTTACGCACTGCATCATCTGGAGGACAATGAGAAGAGCATACTCCTGCGCGAGGCGGTGAGCTGTCTTGTTCCCGGCGGCGTCCTGGCGGTAGCCGACATCGCCTTTGAAACAGCGGAGGACTGGCGGGAGTGCCGCTCCCGCAGCGGAGACAAATGGGACGAGAGCGAACATTATACGGTGGCGGAACAGGCGCTGCCCGCTCTTGCGAAAGAAGGGATATCTGCGTCGTATGAGCAGATCTCTTCCTGCGCAGGGGTGCTGACCGTGCGGAAAGCGTCTCCTGTCCCCGTGAAATACATCTGAGCGCATGAGCTCATGTTGAGGTGACCATGAAAGAATACGACTTCCACAGTATCGAACCGAAGTGGCAGGATCTCTGGGAGACCAGGAAAGCGTACCGGACGGAGGAGAATTCAGCCAAGCCGAAACTCTTCTGTCTGGACTATTTCCCGTACCCCTCCGGCGATGGGCTTCACGTCGGGCACTGCCGTAATTATATCCCCACAGATGTGATCAGCCGGTATTATCGTATGCGGGGCTACAATGTCCTGCATCCGATGGGATGGGACGCATTCGGCCTTCCGGCCGAGAACGAAGCCATCCGCAAGAAGATGAATCCCCGGGACATCACGCGTATCAACACGGCCAACTTCAAACGCCAGCTGAAGATCCTGGGGACGTCCTATGACTGGGAACGTGAGATCAATTCCTCCGACCCTGAATATTACCGCTGGACCCAGTGGTTCTTCCTGCTCCTGTACAAACGCGGGCTTGCCTACGAAAAGGAATCGGAGCAGTGGTGGTGTCCTAACTGCAAGACCGTTCTTGCCAACGAACAGGCAAAGGACGGCAAGTGCTGGCGCTGCGGGACGCCCGTGGAGAAGAAGCGGCTGAAGCAATGGTTCTTCAAGATCACGGACTACGCCGACCGGCTGGCTGACGACCTCGATACGGTGGACTGGCCGGATCGCATCAAGACGATGCAGCGGAACTGGATCGGCAAATCCGTGGGCGCCGAAGTCGTCTTTGATCTCGTTTCGGCCAGGGACGCTTCAAAGCATCCGGTGACCGTTTTTACGACCCGTCTTGACACGATCATGGGCGCGACGTTCCTGGTCCTGGCTCCGGAACATCCGCTGGTCGCCGATATCACCTCGGCGGAGCAGCGCAGCGCGGTGGAGGATTATATCGCAGCCAGCAAGGTCAAGACCGAGATCGATCGTCTGTCGACCGAAAAGGAGAAGACAGGTGTCTTTACAGGCGCTTATGCCATTAACCCGTTCTCCGGGAGCAGGATCCCGGTCTGGATCGCCGACTACGTTCTCATGGCTTACGGGACCGGGGCGATCATGGCCGTTCCGGCGCATGACAGCCGTGACTTTGCGTTTGCCCGGAAGTACGATATTTCTGTCAGGCAGGTGATCTCCTGGCCGGGCGTGGCATATGACGGCGCTGCCTGGCAGGACCAGTATGCAGAGCATGGAACGCTTGTTCATTCTGACCGGTTCGATGGTCTGACGACGGATGCCGCTTATGCAGCGATGGTTGCCGAGGGCGCGGAGAAAGGGTTTGCAAAGGCGAAGACCAACTATCACATGCGCGACTGGCTTATCAGCCGCCAGCGGTACTGGGGCGCGCCTATCCCCATGATTCACTGCCCGAAGTGCGGAACGGTGCCGGTTCCCGAGGACCAGCTGCCGGTACTGCTGCCGGATGTCGAGAGCTATGAGCCGAGCGGTACGGGAGAATCGCCTCTCGCCGGGATCAAAGACTGGGTCGAAACGACCTGTCCTGTCTGCGGCGGTCCCGCCAGGCGCGAGACGGATACGATGGATGGGTTCGCCTGCTCCTCGTGGTACGAACTCCGCTATACAAGCCCGCACGAGAGCAGCGCGCCGTTCGACCGCAAGGCGGTCGATTACTGGATGCCGGTCGACCTGTATGTCGGGGGCGCCGAGCATGCCGTCATGCACCTGCTCTATTCGCGTTTCTGGACCAAGGTCATGTATGACGCGGGACTGGTCGGGTTCAAGGAGCCGTTCTCGCGGCTCATGAACCAGGGGATGCTGCTTTCGTACGACGGCCAGAAGATGAGCAAGAGCAAGCATAACGTCATTACTCCGGACGAAGTCATCGCCCAGTACGGCGCCGATACGCTGCGCCTGTATGAGCTGTTCATGGCGCCGTTTGAACAGGAGGTCTCCTGGTCCAAGGAAGGGATCTCCGGAGCGCACCGGTTCGTGAAGCGCCTGTGGGAGCTTGCACAGCGTACGATCGATGCGTCGACAGGAGCGCTTACGGATGCAACCGTTCCGGGACTCGCTCTTCAGATCAACAAGCTGACCAGGAAAATCACCGAGGACATCGAGAAGTTCAAATTCAACACGGCCGTCGCTGCGTTCATGGAATACTGCAACTTTGCCAGCGACACGGTGCGTTCGGATGAGACGGTCCTTGCGGCACGGGAATGGCAGGCGGCCATGAAGCAGCTGCTCGTTCTGCTTGCGCCGTTTGCGCCGCATATGACCGAGGAACTCTGGAGCGAATATGCCTGTGAAGGAAGCATCCACAGTCAGCCGTGGCCGTCCTGGGATGAGAGCAAGCTGGTCGAGAACGAGGTGGAGATCGCGTTCCAGGTAAACGGCAAGGTCCGCGGGACCATCCGGGTGCCGGCGGATATCACCGATGAAGAACTGACGAAACTGGCGCTTGCTCAGGACAACGTTCTCAAGTACACTACCGGCCATATTGTCAAGCGCGTCGTTGCAATTAAGGGGAAAATCGTTAATATTGTTGTTCAGTAACTCTCGATCAGGAGGAAGTTGAATGGCAAATCCGAAGAAGAAGATAACCCATAGCAGAAAGGGTA
>CAZEWU010000025.1:0-10104 GCA_964516155.1 uncultured Caldisericota bacterium | reverse complement strand
TGCGCTGGGAAAGGCGCCTGTCTGCCTACCTCGCCTGGCAGCGGGAGCGGGAACGGGCCGCGGTTCCGCGGCGGCTTTCCTGAGCATGGTCCTGATGTACTTGGTGTACCGTCGCATGTATGGGGCTGTCGAGTACGTCCGGATCTTCCGCGATGTCCTCAAGATCGGCTGCGCATCTCTTGTCATGACTGCTGCAGTATGGACGCTGCGGACCAGGATGCACATCCTGCCGCTCATTGCTCTCGGAATCATGACGTACATGATCATGGTACTGATCCTGCACGAGGAGGATATGGCCGTATATCTGAAAACTATCCGCAGCCTGCTGCGACGCTCCAGGAAACCTGAATAACTTTGTGGCGGCAGACGTTTTTGCCCTCATGTTCATTGGTTAACGATCGTTATTACTTTTGCAGTTGCCTGGTTTTTGCTACACTGTTATATGAGAAAGGGGCCCGGGGATACCGTTCTCCGGCAGCCAAGGTTCTCGCCGACATCCGGTGTTCCAGTGGAACGCATGGTGTATGAACAGAGGGAGGTACTCATGACGCGAAGACCAACAATTGTGGAAGAACTCCCGGCGGGCGGATCCCAGGAAAGTCAGGAAGCCCGGCATTGCGCTTCGCTCAACGCATATGGCAGCTACCTGTTTGGTCAGGGCAGGTGGGAAGAAGCCCGTGCCATGTTTGTGAAGGCTTCAAAAATCATGCCGGGAGATGATGTAACATGCCGGAACCTTGCTGTTGCATCGAGCGCATGCGGTCTGTACGATGAGGCGATCGAGATCTTCGCGGAACTGACGGAGCGTTTTCCTGATGATGCCGCTCTTCATAACAGCTACGGGCTGGTTCTGCACGATGCCGGCCGTCTGGAACAGGCCGGAGTTGAATTTGCGCGTGCGACCGAACTTGCTCCGACGGATTACATGTATTGGCACCATAAGGGAACAAATGCACTGGCACAGGGGAAAACGTCTGCCGCCGTCACAGCGCTTGCGCGTGCCGTTGCGCTTCCGGGCGCGCTTCCGGTGTGTTATTTTAATCTGGCGATGGCTCTGGGTTCCGCAGGCGAAACCGAACGCGGCACGATGTTTCTGCAGAAAGCGGTCTCCCTGCGCTCCGATGATCCGGGTCTGCTGGTTCGGGCGGCACGTATTATGAATGGATGGGGCCGTCGGGCAACGGCGATCGAGTGCCTGCGGACGTTCGTACGGGCAGGGTACCACAGCCGAGAGGTGGACAGTCTTCTCAGCGAACTGCTGGCTGCTACCGCGTAAGGGAGAGCAATGCTTCAGGATGTCGTCTGGTCTTATTGCGATCGTCTCGGCCTGCTGACCCCGGGAGATGTTGTTGTCGCGGCGGTGTCGGGGGGCTCGGATTCAGTCGCGCTTCTTTCTCTCCTCTGCGAACTGCAGAAACAGCATCATCTCACGATCGTCTGCGCTCACTACAACCATGGACTGCGCGGGCTGGACAGCGATGAAGATGAAGCCTTTGTTCATGCTCTGGCTGATGCGCTGGGCATTTCATTTCAGCGTGGATCGGATGACGTCCGCGCTTATGCGCTGGACCATCATCTGAGCCTGGAAGAAGCGGCACGCGATGTACGGCTTCATTTTCTGCGCATGGTTGCTCTGGAAACAGGAGCTTCGCGCATTGCAACGGCGCATACGCAGGATGACCAGGTAGAAACTGTTCTGTTCCGGTTGTTCAAAGGGACGGGTCTTCGCGGCATGGCCGGCATTGCGCCACGGAACGGCATGTTTGTACGGCCGCTTCTGGCGTGCTCCAAGACGGAATTGCAGGAATGGCTGGAGTCTCGTGGCATGGCATGGCGTGAAGACGCTTCCAATGCTGATCTTCGGTACGAGCGCAATTTTGTGCGTGCAGCTGTGCTGCCACTCCTTGAAACCCGTTTTCCGGCGGTCAGGACGGCGGTTGCGCGAATGGCGGCGGCAACGCGTGCGACCTGCGATCTGTTCGGCAATGAGACAGAGAGGGTGACAACGAATATCGACATCCTTGAGGCGGGAGACGGGCGTCATCCGGGGGCGCTGCGGCTGTCGAAGCCAGCTCTTGCCAGTCTTTCAGACCCGCTGCTTGCCTATGCACTGGAGGATATCTTTACGACGGTGGCGGTGGGTCCCAGCTATGAACGGCTGACGCGCAGTGTCCAGGCGATTCGCAGCGGGCGGACGGGAGTTCGTGTGACGCTGGATGAGCGCATGACGCTGGAAATTGGTTACCAGCATGTTTATCTGTACGGCCGGGCGTTTACTGACAGGACCATGGCGCCAAAAACTGTGTCTGCTCTGCCTGTAACAGTTGACTGGTTTCGCCGGCGTCTGACCTTTGAGGAGAAGGCACGTGCGGAAGTGCCTGCCGATCTGCGGCAGACAGGAGCCAAAGAAGCCTGGTTTGATCTTGACCAGCTGGCATTTCCGCTTACAGTACGGACATCCCTCCCGGGAGACCGTATGACCACATTCGGGGGGGCAACGCAAAAACTTCAGGACCTGTTTGTGAATGGCAAAGTTGATCGCATCCTGCGGGCTCGAAGGCCCATTATATGCGATGCCCGTGGAATCGCCTGGATTCCGGCATTGGCACGCAGTTGCGCAGCGCCGGTTACGGATGCGTCCCGGCGTTTCTTGCGCATTGTATACTATAGTTCACAGTGCTAAGTTGTGTAGTACAGGGAGCGGGATAGAATACATGGATATGAGAGATGATGTGCTTGAGGTTCTTGTCTCGGCAGAAGAAATTCAGAAGCGTACCACAGAGCTCGGACAGCAGATAGCCCGTGATTACGAAGGGAAGAATCCGCTGCTGATCTGCATTCTGCGTGGAGCCGTTGTTTTTCTGTCTGACCTGATCCGATCTGTTCCGACGCACCTTATGGTCGATTTCATGGGCGTCAGCAGCTACGGCGGTACCAACATGGACAGTACCGGTATTATCAAGATTACGCGGGATGTTGATGCTAACGTGGCGCATCGTGATATCATTATTGTTGAAGACATTGTTGACACAGGGCTCACGATGAAGGCTCTGGTTGAGCTTTTGAAAACGAGAGGGCCCAGCAGTATCGCAATCTGCACGTTCCTCTCCAAACCTTCACGGCGCAAGGTGGACATCGACATCCGCTACTGCGGGTTTGAAGTGCCCAACAAATTTGTCATCGGTTACGGGCTCGACTACGACGAGAACTATCGCAATCTGCCGTTCGTCGGAGTTTTGAAACCCGAGGTTTATGAGACAAGAAAAGAGGAGAAAGGATAAGTGGCTAATCAGAGGAAGAATGGTGGTCCCGGACCTAACTTACTCAGGGAGCTCGTTGGCTGGGCTCTTCTCTTTGCTGTTCTGTGGGGAGCTTATACACTGTTCAAGAACCCAACAACGCCGCCGGCGGCTCTTACATATACGGAATTTGTCACAAAGGTTGAGGACGGGCAGGTCAAGGATGTCAAGTTTGAGATAGCTGATGTCATTCAGAGCGGAACAGGAACGCTGAAGGACGGTACCAAGTTTACGACGATTGCACCGTTGTATGACTCGCGGTTGTATTCGCTGCTGGAGGAGAAGGGGGTACAGGGCGATTTTGACAAGGCTCAGACGAATATCTGGGTCTCGCTGCTTGTGAATGTCGCTCCGTTTATCCTTCTGCTTGTAGTCTGGTTCTTCATGATGCAGCGCATGCAGGGGGGACAGAACAATCAGGTTTTCGGGTTTGGCAAGAGCAAAGCCAAGCTCTTCATGGACAACCGGCCGCGGGTAACGTTCAAAGATGTTGCCGGGCTGGATGAGGCGAAAGAAGAGACGGGAGAGCTCATTGATTACCTGAAGAGCCCCAAGAAGTTCACAGCCATGGGTGCGACGATTCCCAAAGGCGCACTGCTCGTTGGACCTCCGGGGTGCGGAAAAACTCTTCTGGCGCGCGCTATCTCGGGCGAAGCGAAGGTGCCCTTCTTCAATGTCTCGGGATCGGAATTTGTTGAAATGTTTGTGGGCGTTGGCGCAAGCAGAGTCCGGGATTTATTCGCCCAGGCCAAGCAATACGCTCCCTGTATTGTATTCATCGACGAAATCGATGCTGTGGGCCGCCATCGCGGAGCCGGTATCGGGGGCGGCAACGATGAACGCGAACAGACGCTCAACCAGTTGCTGGTGGAAATGGATGGATTTGATGCCAACAAGGGCATTATCATCCTTGCCGCTACAAACCGTCCTGATGTTCTGGATCCGGCTCTCCTGCGCCCGGGCCGGTTTGACCGGCGCATTGTCGTCGATCTGCCTGATGCCAAGGGACGTGAAGAGATCCTCAAGGTTCATGCGGAGAATAAGCCATTCGGCCCATCCGTTGTTTTCAGCACGATCGCCAAGGAGACCGTCGGCTTTACAGGAGCGGATCTTGAAAATCTGCTGAATGAAAGTGCACTGCTCGCGGTCCGCCGTGACAAACAGGAAATCTCCATGGACGAGATCGAGGAAGCGATCGACAAGGTGATCGCCGGTCCTCAGAAGAAGTCCAGGGTCATCAGCGAAGACGAGCGCAAGCGTATTGCCTATCACGAATCAGGACATGCCGTTGTGGGCAGAGCATTGACCCCACTGGAAGAGGTCCACCGTATCAGTATTGTTTCCCGCGGCATGGCGCTGGGTTTCACATTGCAGCTTCCTGCCGAGGACCGTTACATGCGGACGCGGGATGAACTTTTGAACGAAGTCGCCGGCCTTCTGGGCGGCAGTGCCTCTGAAAAGTTGTTTCTGGGCGATACATCGACCGGACCGTCCAACGATCTGGAACGGGCGACGGATATCGTTCACCGCATGATCCGTGCCTATGGCATGAGTGACAAGCTGGGACCTCTGACCTACGGCAAGAGCAGCGACCTCGTTTTCCTCGGCAAAGAGCTGAGTGAGGAACGCAACTACAGCGAAGAGACGGCGCAGGCAATCGACGCCGAGGCGCGCCGTTTTGTCGAAGAACAATACGCCAGGGCAACGCAGGTTCTGGAAAAGAACCGCACAGTTCTGGAGAACCTTGTTTCTGTTTTGCTGGACAAGGAGACGCTGCAGGGTGGTGAGCTGGAAGAAGCGCTGCGCGGCGTCGTGGATCTGGCAGGTAACAGCATCGCTCCAGTTTCACTGGCACCCAAGCCAGCAGGGGCGGATGGCAGTACCATAGCACCGCAGCCTATCCCCTGAAGAGTCGTTTTATGAATTGCAAACACCCCGGTCGCGTTGCGACCGGGGTGTTTTTTGTTGGAGAACAGCAGGAATCTGATCAGGCCCGATTTGTGGTACCAAACAGAGTGATCTTGTTGGCAACGCCGTCTTTGATCGCCTGCAGCGCTGGTTTGGCAAGGTCGCGGAAGCCGATGGCGTCAGGATTCTTTGCAAAGACATCCTTGACGGCCAGTGCAGCCTTTTTCTGGAGGAAGGTGGAGATGTTGATCTTGGTGATACCATAGGCAATGACCTTCTTCACATCATCGTCAATGGCACCGGAAGCGCCGTGCATGACAAGCGGAACAGTGGGCATGGCTTCGTGCAGCTTGCGGCAGAGTTCAACGTCCAGGTGAGCCGCCTGGACTGCCATCGCATGGACGGTCCCGATAGAAACGGCAAGATCATCGACCTGTGTGTCGTGCTGGAATCGTACTGCCTCATCGACCTTGGTGTAGTGCATATCAGGAGCTTCGGTTGTAGCGCCGTCCTCGGATTTGCCGACTTTGCCGATCTCCGCTTCGACAGCAACGCCGACATGATGGGCTGCTTCAACGACCTGACGGGTGATTGCCACGTTTTCGTCGTAGGGCAGGGACGAACCATCAAACATGACAGAACTGAATCCGACGCGCAATCCTTCGATACAGCGCAGGAAACTTTTGCCGTGATCAAGGTGGACAACGACGGGGATGGCATACTTGGCTGCGTAATGACGTGCAATCATGGCCAGTTCCTCAAGTCCTGCAAAATCACTTGAGCCCTGCGAGATCTGGAGGATGACGGGAGCCTTCATTTCGTACGATGTTTCAACGACCGCCTTGGCAAACTCCAGGTTGTGGATGTTGTAGGCGCCAACGGCGTAATGGTTCTTCAGTGCGTCCTGCGTGACTTCTTTGAGCGTTACCAGCATTTTGTACCTCCGATTTAAACAGCTTTGATATAGGTTCCGTAACCAGCCCCCGTGGGGAATGTTCCTGAGCTGTCGTATACCTTATTGCCACGCACGAATGTCTGCCGGACTGCACCCTGCAGGATCCTGCCTTCAAACGGCGTATACTTGTTCTTTGTGTACAGATCCGCCGCATGGACAGTCGTGGTACCGTTCAGGTCGATGCACGTGAAATCAGCATCGGAACCAACTGCAAGTATACCTTTGCGGGGGAATAAGCCAAGGCGCTTTGCGACATTGGTACTCATGATTTCACCAAAGCGGTACAGATCCATGCCACGGACAAAGCATGCTTCATGCAACATGAGAGGAACGCGCAGCTGCACGCCGGGCATGCCTGCATAGGCTCGCCAGATATTGTCCATAACTTTCTCCGCCGGATAAACGCCGGCGGCATGATCCGTTGTCACGTAATCAATGGTTCCGTCCATGAGCCCTGTCCACAACGCTTCATTGTCAGAACGGTCGCGGAGCGGCGGTGTGCATTTGGCAAGGCTGCCAAGGCGTTCAAAATCGTCACGGTTGAGCAGCAGGTAATGCGGACATGTTTCCGTCGTTGCGTCGATTCCTTCCAGTTTGGCCTGCCCAAGCAAATGCATGCCGGCGGCGGTCGACATGTGAACGATGTGGACTTTGTTGTGCTCGCGTCGTGCAAGGGCCAGGACTGTTGAAACGGCAAGAGGCTCGGCGTCGTACGTTCGCCCGTCTTTGTATGCCAGAGGGTCGTTGCGCCCTTCCTTCATGATCTTCTCAGAGTAGTACGTTGCCAGAAAATAATCCTCCGCATGCACGGCGATCAGCATGTTGAAGTCATGAGCTGCTTCAAAGAGCATGACCATCTGACGCGTGTCCAGACGGGGGTAGGTCTGCATGCCGGAGATCGTGTAGATTTTGAGACCGACGACGCCCAGATCTTTCAACTGGGGGAGGAGTCTCTTGTATGCGCCGCTGTCGATGAAGGACGGTGTTGTTCCGCCCCAGAAGGCGTAGTCGACATATGCCTTCGGCGCGACGGCATGCAGTTTGATATTAAAGTTGTCAGGTGTCGTTACCGGCGGCAGCGACGTGCATGGCATGTCCACGATTGTCGTGACACCACCGGCAGCGGCGCTCTTGGTCCCGGTTGCAAAATCTTCGCGATCCGTAAAGCCGGGATCGTCGAAGTGCACATGTCCGTCAATGGCGCCGGGGAGCACAACAAGTTTCTGCAGATCCGTAATGGTTGCTCCTGCAGGAATCTGCATCGTTCCGGTCGGCTCGATCTTCTCGATAATACTGTCGCTCACCAAGATGTCGACAACCTTGAGAGAACCGTCGGGTTGTGCTATCTGCGCATTTTTGAAGAATCGTCGCTGCATGCGAACCTCCTTAGATGAACGGACTTACAACTTTGAACTGCTCAACATCAATGAGGCCGTAATCTGTGATCTTCAGCTTCGGGATGACAGGCAGAGCCATGAAGGCCAGCGTCATGAAGGGATCTTCCAGCTGGCATCCGGTAGCGTCATGGGTAATGACCCCGAGATCATCGAGACGCGTTGCGACCTCGGGAACGGAAAGGTCGGACATAAGCCCGCCGTAGGGAAGCGACAGCGACCCGATGACTTTGCCGTCTTTGGTGACGACAATACCTCCTCCTATGAAAGCTACCTGTTGGACGGCAAGGAGCATATCCCGGTCTGTTACACCACACACGATAATGTTGTGCGAATCGTGACCGATCGAGGAGGCTATAGCGCCGTGTTTCATGCCAAAACCGCTGATGAATCCGACTCCGACCCGCCCCGTTGCATGGTGACGCTCAAAGACGGCTGTCTTAAGGACGTCCTGCTCCGTGTCCGACAGGACGTCTCCATTCTTGTCGAGTTTTGGCTGAACGCGCCGTTCTCCTGTAATCACCTGGTGTGGAATGAGCTGCAGCACACGCAGCTTTTTTCCAGGCACTGCCTTGACCCGCAGGCTTTCATATGTCGGCGTAGCGATGTTGATGCTGTTCTTAATACCGTAACTGCGCTTCGGGTGCCCATTGTCCGGCCCAATGTAAACGCCGTCCTTGACAACCAGTTCTCCCTTGGAGAAGGTATAGAGCGGCTTGACGTGCCGGGGATCGGGGAAGATGATAAGGTCCGCCCAGTAGCCGGGAGCGATCCCACCCTTGCGTGCAAGGTTGTAATGCGTAGCCGTGTTGAGGGTACAGAGACGTATTGCTGTTGGAAGATCGATGCCGGCTTCCAGCAGCAGGTTAACCGCGAAGTTGATATGGCCTTCCGCAATGAGGTCCGAAGGGTGACGGTCATCCGTCGCCAGCATGATGCGGTGCATGTTTTCTTTCGTGAGAAGCGGGATAAGGGCTTTGACGTCGCGCGTAACGGACCCCTCGCGCATCATGATCCACATGCCGCGCGCAAGTTTCTCCCGGGCTTCATCGGCCGTCGTGCACTCATGGTCCGTTGAAATGCCGACGGCAATGTATGCTTCAAGGTCCCGCCCCCGGATAAAAGGAGCATGTCCATCGATCAACTGTCCATCAAAGGCGGCCAGTTTTGCCAGGACCCCCGGGTCCTTGTAGAGAATGCCGGGGTAGTTCATGAATTCAGCCAGTCCCAGGACTCTCGGGTTGTGGCGCAGCTCGGCAAGTTTCTCAGCGTCCAGCGTTTCTCCATTGGTTTCCAGCGGGGTAGCCGGGACGCAGGAAGAGAGCATAAAGAAGAAATCGAGGGGAGAGTTGCGGGTTGCATCGATCATAAATCGTATACCGCGGATACCGGCGACGTTAGCTATCTCGTGCGGATCTGCGATAATGGCTCCCGTTCCGCAGGCAAGGGCTGTCTTGGTAAATTCGCCGGGAACGACCATAGTACTTTCGATATGCATGTGCCCATCAATGAGGCTGGGAGCTGCATACATTCCCTTTCCGTCAATGACCATTACCCCGTCGTATTTCCCGATGCCGGCGATCTGGCTGCCTGAGAAGGCGATGTCTACCCCTTCCTCTATCTGTCCGTCAAAGACATTGACAAGGTTGATATTGCGGATGACAACATCTGCAGGGATCCTTCCCGCCGCGACATCTATGATACGCGCGATTCGTTCCTGTATGGATTGATTTTTGCTCATGATTTTTCCCTCACGCTTTTTCCAGTATTCGTAAAAGTTCAACGTTTGCCTGCTCGAT
The DNA here is from genome assembly GCA_964516155.1 of uncultured Caldisericota bacterium. Classification (GTDB taxonomy): domain Bacteria; phylum Caldisericota; class Caldisericia; order Cryosericales; family Cryosericaceae; genus Cryosericum. The sequence goes on along the minus strand of CAZEWU010000025.1, from coordinate 749 downwards.
GAGGGCTTTCTCATCACAGCCGGTAACGTGTCCATCCTGATATACTATTGTTCCGTTGATGATCGTATATGCGACGTCATTTGCTGCTGTTTCATAGACAAGCCGGCAATAGGGGTTTGTGTGAGTTACCGGTTGTGCAAAAACATCATTCATGGAGTTGACAAGGATGATGTCTGCGCGTTTCCCCGGCTCCAGCGTTCCTGTCTGATCTTCGATATCAAGCGCCTTGGCGGCGTCGATGGTGACCATAGACAGAACCTGCTCAGGCGGCGTTGCCTGTGCGCCGTATTGAGACCGGAATACAGTTGCCAGGACGGCGAGTTCGTGCAGCGCATCCATGCGCCCTCCATAGAGCGGGCTGTCAAACCCCGGCAGAACCGGTGTTCCCTTACGCACAAATTCCGGAAGGCGTGCCAGCGGCCGGCCAAGTTTGAGATCAGCTGTCGCATTGATGATGACACGGGACCCATTTTTACGGATGATGTTCTGCTCAAGCTCTGAGACTGCTGATGGATTGACAAGAAAGGTGTGTTCTCCGAGAACGCCCAGTGCTTCCAGCGCAGCGACCTCCTGGCGGTTACTCTCACGGTGCATCTGCTCGACCTGGTTCCTGTCCGTTGTGAGAACGATTTTGAAAGGCAATTCTGCGGCATCGGCAAGCGCTTTTGCCTGAACGAGGCAATCGTCTGTGCAGAACGGCGGGTTGGTCGTGCTGATGGCATATTGCAGCAGTCCGTCAGCGTTGTCTG
>CAZEWU010000024.1:0-10340 GCA_964516155.1 uncultured Caldisericota bacterium | reverse complement strand
GAATTAACTCCAATCTAGTTCTCCTGAAAAACTATCTGATACTGATCATTATCATTTCCATATGCACCCCTTCCTGTCCCCTCTGCAATGAAAACCATTGTGCAGTATGGTACAGTTTTCCGAGAAACACCCGGTCCATTAACGTTAGCCAAATAGATCTGTATCGTCGGGATCCTCCTGCACTACGTTTACAAGGTCATACATTTTTCCATTCTCATCAGGAAATGCTTTCAGGTTCAGCTTACGGTACATGCCAAGCTGCTGCAGCCACGGAGATTTGCTGGCATCCATGCACCAATGAGCCATGGCAAGCCCAAGGTTATTTTTGGTTCTTTGCCGCGCTCCATGAGTCACAGCCTGATTAACCGCCCCAAGTAACAAATCCGTAAGCTGCAGAGGCAAACAGCTGCAAGAATCTGCAGGTTGAACAGACGAGACGCTCACAGACGGATAAAGACGTCCACCAGCGGTTACACCCTTCTCCTGAATTGCTTTTTCTAAACGAGGGCCGACATATTGGTCGTAATTGTCCTCAAGCCCCGTTTTGTCCAGGCTGGGCAGATCATGGCGGTCATAGACAATCTGCAGAGCCAAAGTGTTATAGCCGCAGGGAATTACGTGGATGGCAATGCCCATTTTCAATGCCTCGACACAGAATCGGTTCTGTGTATAGAACCTCGTAGGAAAACTGGCAGAGCTCAATGCACGCGTATCTATTGCTAAAGCGGTAAACGCAGCATGCTCATACCAGGAGGATCTGTACTCCCGCATCCATCGCAGAGCCGTACGGCTTCGTGCTCCATAGCCTGTTCCACATTGTGCTGGCAACTGGGTAAAATGGATCTCGTGGTCACAACCACATTCAGCCTTGGTCCTAGCAAGCGCTGCTTCCAAAGATACGACCCTAGCAGTCTGGACAAACAGCAGCCCTATGATGAGCCATTGATTTGCTGGAGAAACCCCGCTTTCGTCCTGGAACACTGTGTAGCTGCCATGACCTGATTCCAGTGACCCGAAGAACCCTTCCTCAATCATCATTCATTACTCCACCGTGAAGCATTACATCGCGAAACTTAAGTATGACACTGTACTCCATCTGTTCCTCCTTGAGATTTAGGAGAAAACGATTTTCGACATAAAAACTGTTTCAACCAGATCGTTGGAAGAGTTTCGCTTGCACTTCATATATGCTCTTTCTCCTTGCTGAATTACTCTAGCGTTCTCTGTGCCATCGAACCGATTGTGAGACCAGATCTACCACTGTCGGGAGCTGATCCACATCATTAACATCAAGAGCCACGTCTCCGTTACCCTGATGGCCTACTCCAGAAACATCATGAATCATATCAGCATGACCAACAACTTCTTCAAATGGCATATTAAGGTAAACGCACAGGTGATCCGAGCGCGGCACTATGTCCACAACATTCGTGTCAAGCTTGTAGGCAATATATGTGGCCATCCTCTCCTCAACGAGATCTACATCAAGATCCAGAATTTGGCTGCTAAGCCTGTCGTACAATTCTTCTACTGTGCCCTGCAGAAAATGCTCATATTCTTTTTCTGAGTGACAAGTAATCTCGGGAACAAGCTTTTCTAGGAGATCTTGTCGATGCAGTCTGCTAAATGCACCCGTTTTCCACGATCGGAAAAGTTGGTTCGTTTCATTTATGGCTGCGCTCCATGCAGTAACAAGCGTTGGTGAGAGAGGATCAGGGATTTTTTGCTCTATCCCTACCAATGCATAACGTCCCCATTCAAATGTTGTGTCCCTTGCCGCCAGGACTTTGGTCGAGAAATTTCCTCTACTGAAGATCTTAGCTTTGTCATCATCTGAAAGCAGGTCCTGATCAACAGCTAACGAGATAAACAGCTTATCTACCGACTTCTTTGATCGCTCGAAGCCAAGCACAAGCCAGTTTCCAACATCCAGAGAAATCCGTTTTTCGTTGCAAGTTACTGCAAGAAGATGAAGCGTGCTGGCCGGGTCCAGCCGATGTACCAGCATGGTGGTCAGTTCCTGCGCATAGGAAAGTTCCTCAGGACATACAAAGATATGAGCAAGAACCACCGACAAATCTGGGCCTGAGCCATAAACGCTGGGATTCTCCACTGCAGTTGCACGCGGTGCAGGCCAGACAGAACAGGCAAGCCTGGCAAGCCGCTCTGTCCGTGCCATGATAGTCTGCTCATCCCAGTGACCAAGTTGAGCCAGATCCTGATTGAGAGTCACCGGACTCCCCTTAAAACCGATGAGCATGCCCGTCTGTTCATTGCGCATGTCACGCTTCTCACAGAAGGAACAGTTAGAATAAGAAGAGTTGTAACCTGTCAGTGTAAGATTGCCCAGTATATGCAGCCGAGTCTTTTGAACTCTTTCCCAGTCTACCCCCAGCATCGTCCTCCAGGAATCGGTCAGTGTCTGTGGCATGATATGCTCAACTGTGTACTCCCCTGGAACAAATTCCTTTTTGCCAAAGTTCTCCAGCCGCTCAAGAATGAACCTGGCACGTGTTGACCCTAGATGGTACATGTCTTTGCTCTTGAATGCTTCCTGAAACTCTTCGTCTGATGGTAACCGTTGAGAACCGGTCATGCTGACAAGAGCTGCTCTCAAGCTATCCAGGTACTGTGATTTATCTACTTCACGAGACAACCGCGCAAATGTCTTGGCAAGAGAATTTGTCGGAATGCTGCAGACAAGACGGCGCATCACGTAACTCTCAATCATATGTAACGTGTCAACGAATTCTTCTTCCCTCAGGCTTCCGTGAGCATAATCATCAAACACTTCAAGAATGAATGGATATGAGACGCTCATATCTAGCCGATTGATATCCTGCAATGCATCAAGAATAGCAGGAGTTGCTTTTGTCGAGTCATTGTGAGCAGGCGCTGTCTTATACTGGGCAGGACACAGCATGCATGCATAGTAGGAAGCATAGCGACACAAATCAGCAAGTATTGCGCTTATCTGATCCTTACCACGCCGTTGAACATATTGGCAAAAAGCCTCATATACATGGTCTCTGTTAGGGATCTCGCCCGTTGGCGACGTCATAGTCAGGTAATCGCGTAGAAATTCGTCAAAATGGTCCTTATCCGTCGTCTTATCAAACACAAGATATGTGACAGGCTGCCAATAGTCTTTGAACAACCGTTCCTGCTCCCCGGGCTTCAAATCCATGAGAACGAAATTCCGGACCCGGTCGCTCTGCGTAAGATCAAGTCCAGTTGAATTGAGACTTTCAAAGATACGCTGCGGATTATCTGACCCTCTCATCAGAACGACATCGACTACAGTCAGCTTGGCAAGACCTGCTGCATAGAGATCGTCAATGGAGACACTGCTATGTCGCATAGCATCTAGAAAGAACTCAAAATTCTCGCAAAATCGCCGCTGCGTTACCCCTTGTGTGCTACCTGTTCGAAGAATGATATTCAGGTCTTTCCGATCATCATCCTGGAGAATCAGCTTGAATTGCTTATCCCCTTCGGCGTGCTCGTTAAAGAGATAGTGATCATCTATCATAGCTACATTGGTGTTTGCAGAAATTCTTTCTTTCAGCAACGTCCGCAGCGCCACTAACATCAAAGTAACCGTTGTGAGTCGCTGCTGTCCGTCAATAACCAGGCATTGTTGAACATCCGTAATAGGTGCATCATCTTCTGCCTTGATATAAACAATTGAGCCAAAGAAGTGTGTCGTCTCGGCTCCCTCAGCAGCAGCTTCAACATCGCGCCAGAGCCGGATACATTGCTCCTCCTTCCAACTGTATTGCCGCTGATAGATCGGAACCACAAATTGTTGATCCTGAACCGACATTAACTTGAGCAACTGCGCTTCACTGGCCTTCATATCTACTCCTATCTTTCTCCTCGTTCCACAAAGAAATGACCGGTTTCTTCTATCAAATTACAATACATTTTGCAATAATAGAATAACTATAACAAACTCAGTTTATGCACTCCACGCGCTTGTCAACAAGCACTGAATTAGTACTGCCCGCAACGGGAGACCAGGCGTTTCATAGCGCTTCTCTTGCAGAAGAAGGTTCCGTGCTATAGTTCATTCATATGTAGCAGTGGAGGAGCATGTGGAACTCGAGGTAGAGTTTACAACAGAAGCAAAAGATGCGCTGGATGAGATGTCACCGGATCTGCGACGCGAAGCATGGGAACGCATCCATCTGCTGTCCGGGAACCCGGTTCATCCACACCCGTCGCTGAATGCGCACAGACTGAAGTCTCTTGAGGGTATCCATGACAAGTGGGAATGCTATGTCACCATGGCGCACCGCATCATCTATGACTTTACCGACGGCATGCTGCGTATCTGGCGCGTAGGCGACCACTCCATCGTCGACCGGGCGCGCAATCTGTCCTTCGCGGCCTGCACGTCCTTTCAGCGAGCAGCGCAGGAACAGCCGCCCAGCCCTCCAAAGGAGACGCTCTTCAAAACACCGGCTGCATGGGCTGTCCGCAGAGAAGACATCGAACCACCGTTTGCGCATCTGCTGCCAGCGCACCTGCGTGTCCTCGGCGTTCCGGCGAACAGCGTCAAGGCTGTCCGGGCATGCGTCGACTTCGCCGCGCTGGAAGCACTCGGGTTATCTCAGCAGACATGCGCCTGGCTGGAGGATCTCGCCACCAGCGAAGCCTCGGCGGCCGAGCTGTTTTCCCCCGACGATCTCTATTTCAAGACGACGCTGTCGACTCTGAAAGGCTACTGCGAAGGCAAAATCAAGAACCTGATGCTGAACCTTGAACCCGAGCAGGAACAATACCGGCGGCGTACAACTGTCGGCCCGCTGCTCCTCAGAGGCTGTGCCGGATCAGGCAAGACGACGGTAGCACTCTATCGGGCGCTCGATCAGGCCACGGACGGTAAACGTGTTCTGTTCCTGACCTACAGCACGTCCCTGGCAGAGGTAGCACGTACCCTGCTCGCAGAACTGGCCGGCGACCCTCTGCCACCGGAACTGGAAGTACATACAGTCTCCCAATGGGCCGCAGGGTTCGTCACAGCGCGCGGCAGGAAATGGACCGGTATCCAGAAGGAACGGCAGACAGCGGCTCTGGCAAAAGCGATCACCACTGCAGGCGCCGCCGCAAAAGGAACGCTGCGTGATCCCGATTTCCTGCGGGCAGAGATCTCGTCGGTTATCAAAGCCGGAAATCTATCGGAAGACGGGTACCTGCATGCGCGCCGGTACGGCCGGGGCAGAGCCCTGCAGGAAAGCCAGCGCAGAGCCGTCTGGATGATATATCAGACATATCGGAATGAACTTGCAGCTCACGGCTGGGCCGACTGGGAAGACATCCCGGTCATGGCACTGCAGGAATTGGATCGACAGGCGCTGGAGCATCCGTTTGACCATGTTATTGTCGACGAGGCGCAGGATCTGACCGCCACCGAGATCCGACTGGCTTCGCGGCTGGGGAGCTCGCTTTTCCTGGTCGGTGATGCAGCGCAAAGTATCTACACCCGCGGCTACACCTGGCGGGAGACAGGGCTTGAGCTGCAGGGACGCAGTTACAGCCTGAAACGCAATTTCCGCAACACGCATCAGGTCGCAGAGGCTGCAGCGGACTTCATCCGGCATAATGAAGAGCTGGTTGCGTCAGAAGACTGGGTCGATCCACAGTTTACCCGGCGCAGCGGGCCGAAGCCTCTTATCCTGAAAGTGGCAAACCGTGACAGGGAAATTCCCGCCCTTTGCGACTGCATCCTGGACCTGTCCAACGGACGCGAGTTCCGCCTTGCTGATTTCGCAGTTCTGTGCCGATTTAACAACCAATGCACCGCCGTCAGAAATTACCTGGTCACACAGCAGATTCCAGCCAGCATCCGTGACAAGAACAGTCCGTTTGATATCCTGGAACAGAGGGTCAAGGTTCTTACCATCCATTCAGCCAAGGGAATGGAGTTCCCCGTCGTCTTTGTCCTCGGGTGGCATGAAGGTCAGCTGCCTTTCCTGCCCCATGCCACCGATCCTGAACTGGCCATGTCCGATGTCGAGGCGGAACGCATGCTGGCCTACGTTGCGATGACCCGTGCGGCGGAAGTGTTGTATCTGGTCACTTCGCCGGACCATCCGTCGCGGTTTCTGGACGAGATTCCTGCTTCAATGGTGTGCATAATGGACAGAAGTGAAACCGCTGCACAGGGGAAACCGACTCCGGCAGGCACGTCACCCAGCTGTTGAAAACAGCAGCTACAACTCCGCTGTCCGGATGAGCTCCGGAAAGAACGTGATGCGGTCGGCTTCCTGTGAATTCGGGAGGAACGGCAGGACATCGGTACGGAGAGTAACGATATCAAGCGTTGCCAGTTTTTCCAGGACGACCTGACGCAGGTGCACCGCGTCTGGGATGTCGACTTTTGCCTTCAGATATGCGTAGTCCGGCTTTGTCTGCCCCAGCAGCCATGCGATGTCGTACAGGTCGCGTCCCATCGTCCGCGGCCTTCCCAGCAATGCGGCAAATTTCTGCGCCAGCAGCACAGGCGCCGGTATCGCCGATATGGGAACGAAGACGTCCAGACGATCAAGGATGCGACGATCAGGAGTGACATTGAACTTCTGCGGCTGCGCGTCGACCTTGATGCGCAGAACGGCATCCCGATGCCCTGTCAGGCTCCACCGCTGCAGGATATCGGTGAAACGGAACACAGCCGTCATGCCTTGGCGTTCCTTTACGCTCACTGTACAGGCAACATCTTCCAGAGCAAAGTTCCGCACAATTGTATCAGCCAGTCTGTGGAAGTCCGCCGCCTCAAGTCCCCGGTTGTCGAAGTCAAGATCCTCCGAGAAACGGGGGCTGTCCGTCAGGAGATGGATGGCTGTCCCGCCCATGAAGATGAGGCTGGCACCCATTGCTTTGCTGTACAGATACTGCAGGGCTTTGAGCTGCAGGTATTCTCTGAGAATCGACGTCCTCCAGGCAGCCCCATGGACGGGATACGACCGATAGACAACCTCCGGTTCAAGCACCGTGCATCATCTCCTCAAGGATATGTACCTGCTGTATCAGCGGAGTGTAGCTGAACTGTACGGCCCATTGTTCCAGTCGCTGATGGTTAAGCGCAGCAAATCCGTCACCGTCAAGACGCAGGCTCAACATGTCGTCAGTCGTTCGCAGACCAGGGTGCAGGTACAGGTAATCCAGGATGGCCTTCTCAGCATCGGCGACCAGGAACTTGCGCCCACGCCTGTACTCGACCGTATGATAACCAAACCACCGGGACGGCTTCACAGTCCGCCAGACAAACGTGGCAGCACCCCCTGCAGACGTACGCGTCTTCCGTGTTCCGACGAGCGTCACTGCATGCACCGTCTCGGGGATAAGTTCATACCACGAGAGCGCAGCTTCAAGCGAGACGTAGGCAGGAGGGTACGCACGGCATCCGGCCTCGAACAGCAGCGGCAGGTCGACCTGTGCATCCACAAAAGCATACCATCCCTGTATCAGCATCCGCACTTCCCCCCTGCGGTGCCATTCTGCGAGCGTCGCCCGCCGGAATCCGGGGTGAACAAGCGCAAGGTCACGTATGTTGAATGGCGCATCAGTCCCGATAGAGCGTCGTACAGTATCCAATAACGGCATCTTTGTTTCTCTTTCATACGCTTAAGCGTATATAAAAGAAATGTATCTCTGGTTTCAGTTTAGAGAATAGTCTTCTCATGTCAATCTCTTCCGGTCGCAGAAGATCTGGTCCGCTCCCAGAGCAGGAGAAGCACGGGCGCATGTCAACGGTTGCCGGTCTGGCATTCCTGCGCATCCCGGCTATGGTATTCGTGTGGGGCATGATGAAACGACTCTGCGCGTTTGACATAGAACGGGACGGAAAGGGCGAGGCATTGATCAGCGGGGGCTGGGCCGTGTATACCACTGCGGATGTAACGAACCCTGTGACCGGTATGTGCCGTGCCGCCACGATCGGGGATCTCATCGAGCAGATCGCCCTGGCGGATATCCTGGTGGGGCACAACATCATCGACTCGGATATCCCGTTCCTGGAACAGCGGTTCCCCACCATGCAGCCGGCGGTCGGCAGCAAGCCCGTCATCGACACCCTGTATCTGAGTCCCGTCGCCTTCCCACGCAATCCGTACCATCACCTGTACAAGAGCTACAAACCCTTCCCGCTGGCGCAGAATGACCCGGTTCAGGACTCGCTGGAATCCGTTCAGCTGATGGAGGAGGAGTCCAGGGCCTTCGCTGCCTACCCTGCCGAGGTGCGGTCCGTCCTTGTCACCCTGCTTGCACGGTGTTCCAGGACCATCGCTATCACCGCACAGATCCTGGGGGACGGGGCCATGCTCACGCAGGAGCAGCTGCTTACGACCATCCAGCAGGTATGGCGACCGCAGCTGTGCATTCACGCGCTGCCCGGCATTGTCCGGCATGCATGGAACGATGAGATGGCCGCCTGGGCGCTCGCGGTCGTCCTGGCGTGGATCCATGAGGAAGACGGCGTGTCCATTATCGGCAGATGGCCGCGTGATCAGACGCCCTTCGTCACGCAGTTTCTCCACGGTCTCCGGGCGTCCGCGTGCGACGACCCTGCCTGCAGCTGGTGCCATGCCGGCAGTCCCGGCGAGGCTCTGAAACGCTTCTTCGGGTTTGACGCTTTCCGGCCCAGCCAGGAAGCGATCGTGCAGGCAACGCTCGCAGGTGAGAACATCCTGACCATCCTGCCTACGGGCGGGGGCAAGTCGCTGTGCTTTCAACTGCCGGCTCTCATGCAGGCTGAACGGACCAAACAGCTGACCGTCGTCCTGTCGCCGCTCGTCTCCCTGATGCAGGATCAGGTCACGCATCTCAGGCAGCTTGAGATCGCCAACGTCGCGCTGCTGGGCGGTGCGCTCTCGCCGCTGGAACGAAGGGACGTGTTCGATCAGGTGCGGCTGGGTGGCGTCGACCTGCTGTTCATAAGCCCGGAACAGCTGCGCAACCACAGCACCGTGGAGCTCCTGCAGTCCCGCGAGATCGCGCGCTGGGTCATCGACGAGGCACACTGCATCTCTCAGTGGGGACACAACTTCCGGGTCGACTATACCTATATCCCCACGGCCATTCAGAACATCACGGGCACCACCGTTCCTGTCAGCTGCTTCACCGCGACCGCCAAGACCGAGGTCATCGAGGAGATCGAGCAACAGTTTGCCCCGTGCCTCACGCATCCGTTCAGGCGATTTACCCCCGAGGAGGAACGCACCAACCTGAGCTACCACGTCCGGGAGCTCGCCGAGGACCGCAAGAAGCCGGAGTTGCTGCGTATCCTTCAGGAAAACGACGGAGCTGCGATCGTCTACGCACGCACCCGCGCCAAGACAGAGGAATACGCCGACTTCCTCCGCGAGCACGACGTTGCAGCGGACTTCTATCATGCCGGGCTGGACGCCCAGGCCCGCGCCCTCAGACAGCAGGCCTTTCAGGATGGCGAGATCAGAGTCATGGTCGCGACGACCGCGTTCGGCATGGGTATCGATAAGAAGGACGTCCGGACGGTCGTCCTCGTGGATGCGCCCGACTCGCTGGAGTCCTATGTCCAGGAGATCGGGCGGGCGGGCCGCGACGGGCTGCCGTCAGAGACGCTGGCCGTCTACAGCGAACACGATATCAGCGCGCTGTACCGGATGCTGCTCGGCAGCCAGATCAGCCGCCGGGACCTTGTCGGCGTCTTCAGCTCGCTGCGCAAGCGTGCCATCGAAGCAGAATCCCCGCATCTGGAACTGACCTCCGGCGAGATCATCGAAGGTGACGACGGAGAACTCTCGTTTGACATGCACGATCATGACTATGACACACGCACAAAGGTCGCCCTCCACTTCCTGGAACTGCAGGATGCGGCCGAGCGGGGTCTGAACCGGAGCCAGGCCGTCGCCATCAGACTGCTCATGGACAAGAAACACGCCATGGCGCTGCTGGAGCAGTCGGCCTGCATAACGCAGGCGACCCGCGCCATCGCGACCTATCTGTTCGACCAGTTTGAAGCGACCTCCGCCGAGGATGCGACGGCGGGCACCGTCAACACCGACCGTATGCTGGAGACCCTCGGTGTCGAGCGGCAGCTGGTCTGGAATACCATGGAGACCATGCACCAGCTGCATATCCTGGACTACAGCATGCAGCTGCGGCTTGCAGTCCGCGCCCGGAAAACAAAGGAAATCCTGCCCGAGCTGGAACAGCTGACAACCCAGATGAAAGCGCTGTACAGTGCGCTGCTGGAGGACGCCCTGCATCCGCCCGCCGGCACGGAGCCCGGACTGAGCCTGATGGTCGCCGCGGACACGATGGTCCCCCGCATCGAACAGGCGTCCTCCACGACCATC
>CAZEWU010000023.1:0-10428 GCA_964516155.1 uncultured Caldisericota bacterium | reverse complement strand
CGACAATGTCGGCTATACCGCGCGGCATCATACCTTCTTCGAAATGCTGGGCAACTTTTCCATCGGCGACTATTTCAAGGACGACGCCATCGCTATGGCCTTCGAATTCTCGACCAGCGTCCTGGGGCTTTCTGCCGACCGTATCTGGGTAACGGTGTACAAAGAGGATCTTCAGACGGCGGACATCTGGCAGAAGGTCGGCATCCCGCGTGAACGTATCGTTGCCATGGGTGCTGACGACAATTTCTGGACGATGGGGCCGGTCGGTCCCTGCGGACCGTGTACCGAGCTGTACATCGACCGCGGTATCCGTCACCCGGGTGATGAGCGGCAACAGATGGGCGGCGAGGGCGACCGCTTCCTGGAATACTGGAACCTGGTTTTTACCCAGTTTGACCGTCAGCCGGACGGCTCCCTCAAGCCGCTGGCGCGCAAGAACATTGATACCGGTCTCGGGCTGGAACGCATGACCAGTATCATCGAGGAGACCGATACCGATTTCGAGACCGATCTGTTCCAGCCCATTATCCAGAAGGTGTGTGATCTGTCGCATCAGGAGTACGGCAAGGACCGGCGGGTCACGACGTGTCTCAAGACGATCGCGGATCATGTGCGTGCCTGCACGTTCCTGATGGCGGAGAACCTGTTGCCCAGCAATGAGAAGCAGGGTTATGTGCTGCGCCGCCTGCTGCGCCGCTCTCAGGCGCTCGGGCGTATCATCGGTATCCAGGGCCCATTCCTGAGCGATGTCGCGCGGACCGTCATCGATGAGATGAAGGGGCCGTTCCCCGAGCTTGCGACGGGTGCGGACCGCATCAGGCATGATATGGATATCGAGGAGCAGCGTTTTGAGAAGACGATCCAGGGCGGGTTGCTGGAGCTGAACAAGGCGGTCGAGTCCGTGCGCGCATCCGGCGGGGACACGCTCCCGGGCAAAACGGCGTTTTATCTTCATGATACAATGGGGTTCCCGGTCGAACTGACGAGCGATCTGCTGCGCGATGCCGGGCTCAAACTGGACCGTGCCGGGTTTGATGCGCTGCTGGCCGAACAGCGCCACGGCGGCAGCGAGTCCTCAGGGGCTTACGAAGCGACACGCGAGCGGACCGGGTATGCCCACTTCAAAAAGGTTGTCGGAAGTTCTCATTTCCTCGGGTACGAAACGTTGTCCGCCGAGGCGGTGGTGACCGGGCTTCTCAAGGACGGCGAGCCGGCAAGCAGCGCCAAGGCAGGCGATCATGTCGGCGTCGTTCTTTCACAGACGCCGTTCTACGGTGAGAAAGGCGGTCAGGTGGGAGATACCGGCATCATAACGACGCAGAACGGGCGCTTTATCGTGGAGGACACCAAAGCGCCGGTCGAAGGACTGACGATTCATGAGGGCACGCTGATAGAAGGGGCCCTTGCCGCCGGGGATACGGTCCGCGCCGAGGTCGATGCGCCGCGCCGGGCCGCTATTTCACGCGCGCATTCTGCCACGCATCTCCTGCAGGCGGCGTTGCGTCTGATGGACCCGGCTGTTCAGCAGAAGGGTTCCAAGGTCATGCCGGACGAATTTCACTTTGATTTCAGTTATCGCGGCGACCTGGATGCCGGGGATCGCAAGGCGCTGGAAAAAAAGGTGCTGGAGTTTATCACGACGAACGTGCCGGTACGCACGGACGTCATGTCTATTGAAGAGGCGCACAAGACCGGCGCTCTCGCTTTCTTTGGCGAAAAGTACGGATCGGTCGTACGGGTGGTCTCCGCCGACGGCATCTCCAAGGAACTATGCGGCGGGACGCATGTGCGTGCGACAGGCGACATCGGGTTCCTGCGCATTCGCTCCATCCGGAGCATCGGGACTGACACGAAGCGTATCGAAGCGTCCGTGGGGTTCAGCGCCCTGCAGGACCTCTGGGAGTATCAGGATGGTTCTGAGCGTGCAGCCGGCATTCTGGGTTGTTCTCCGGCCGTCGCGGACGTCCAGCGTGCTGTTCAGGAGCTGGTGGAGAGTATCAGGGAACGCGACCGTCGTATTGAAAGCCTGACGGCTGCAGCGACAGATCGCCGCATCCAGGATCTGGTCGTTCATCCGATGCTCGTCAAGGGTCAGCCGCTTGTTGTCGCATCGTTTGACGGCCTGTCGGCCGATGGCCTGCGCCATGCCGGTGACGTTGCCGAACAGCAGCTTGTGGATGGACTTTTCATCGGAATGACGACCGGCGGCGAGGGATTTGTCGTCGTCAAGGTCTTTGGCAAGGCCGGGACCGTGTTCTCGGCCCGTACTGTGTTCAAGATCCTGACCGGCAAGTACGGCGGCAAGGGCGGCGGCAATGACCGTATGTGCCAGGGCCGTCTCGCTGCAGCACCGTCTGCCGCCGAACTGGGGGCGCTGCTTGGTTAAGGGCGACGGGGTCGCGCTCTGCCTGGACGTAGGGGACCGCCGCATCGGCGTGGCTCATACCGTACTGGGCGTTGCGACAGCTTTTCCCGCCGGCGCTCTCGCGATGGGAGCGTTGCCGGAAACTGCGGCGGCAGTCGTCGACCGTTTGACGGCGGAAGGTGCAACGCTTCTTGTCGTCGGTCTTCCGCTGGGTCTTGATGGAGCCGACACGCTGCAGACCCACAAGGTCCGCCGGTTCGTCGGGTTCGTTCGCAGGGAATTGGCGGCCCGTAGTCTTAACAAAACCGTCCGCGTCGCATGGATGGACGAACGGCTGTCGTCGGTCGCCGTCGGCCGCGCCGCCCGGACCGAAGGGCTGCGCGAGGAAGACGGCCGTGCTACCAAGGATCAGTGGGAAGCCGTCTATATCCTGCAGGGCTATCTGGATCGGCACGCTTCTGCCGCCTGTCCGGAGGAGGATCAGGATGTCTGAGAGTAAAAAGTTCTGGTTCCTGCCCTGCCGGTGGCGGGAGTCGGCGGTTATGGCGCTGGTCGTTGTGATCGGGGCTGCAGGGCTGTGGTTCTGGCAGCTGACGCCGCCGGCTGCAGATACGGTCGTGGATATCCGCGCCGGCGAGAGTGTCACCGCTCTCAGCGAGCAGGTCGCAGGGCTGGGCATTACACGGTCGCCCCGGGCGTTCCGCTGGTACTGGCGGCTGCAGGGCGCCGGTTCTCTGCACGAGGGCCGGTATTCTCTGAAGGGTGTCACGACGCTTCATCAGCTCTTCAGCGTGCTGTCCGGGGGCACGCCCATGACCGCCTGGATCACGATCCCCGAGGGGTATACGGTCCGCAGGATCGCTGAGCGGCTGGAACAGCAGGCCGGTATCACGCAGGCTGCGTTTCTGAAGGCTGCTGTGAACAGCGACGGCACGACGCTTGAAGGGCATCTGTTCCCGGACACGTATCAGTTCCTGTACGGCGGGGACCCGGCGGAGATCGTGAGCCGTATGACCGAACGGTTTGACCAGGTCCTGCCGGCGGATTTTGCCCGGCAGGCGCAGAAGCATGGACTGACGACGCAGGAGTTGCTGATCGTTGCTTCCATCATTGAGCGTGAAGCGCGTTTTGATGCCGATCGGTCCATCATCGCGAGTGTTATTTTCAATCGCCTCGGCAAAGGCATGCGTCTTCAGATGGATGCTACGCTGGGGTATGTCCTTCCGGCGCACAATGGGTTCTATACTGCGGCGGAACTCGCAACAGAGTCGCCGTACAATACCTATGTGCACGCCGGTCTGCCGCCGACGCCGATCTGCAACCCGGGTCTCGCGTCCCTGACCGCGGCGGCGCACGCTCCGGCGACGGCCTATTACTATTTTCTTGCAAAATCCGACGGGCACTGCGTCTTTGCGCGCACGTACGCGGAACATGCCCGCAACATCCATCTGTATCTTTCGGGAGGCAACTGATTATGAGGGGTCCTATCATTGTCGGGATCGCGGGCGGCTCCGGTTCAGGCAAGACGACGGTAGCAAACAAGATCATGGAGGAGACGCCCCAGCCGGTCGTTTTTCTCAAACAGGACTCGTATTACAGGAACTTTGACGGCATGACCATCGAGCAGAAACGCATGATCAACTATGACCACCCCAACGCCTATGACAACGAACTGCTGGTGCAGCATCTGCAGCAGCTCATCCGTGGCGAGGCGGTGGATGTCCCTGTATACAACTATGCCCGGTATGAGCGTGAGTCACAGACGGATCATGTGGAACCGCAACCGGTCATTATCCTCGAAGGGATCCTTGTCCTGGAGGACAAGCGTCTGCGCGACCTCATGGACATCAAACTGTATGTGGACACGGATGCGGATGTGCGATTCATCCGCCGTCTGCTGCGGGATACCAGAGAGCGTGGTCGCACGGTCGAGTCGGTCGTGAATCAGTACATGGATGTCGTGCGCCCGATGCACCTGCAGTTTGTCGAACCGTCCAAACGCTATGCCGACCTCGTTATCCCGGAAGGCGGGTTCAACCTTGTCGCCATCGATGTTATCGTCAGCAAGTTGCAACATTTTCTGAATACGGTAAGCTGATGGAAAAGGTACGCCGGTTCCGGGTCCCAAAGGAGGAAGTCTGGTTTGTCCAGTCGGTGTTGACAGAGTGCGAAGGAGAAGCGGTTGTTACACTTGGCAGGCGTGAAGGGGCCGCAAGTATCATCAGCGTGCTTTTTGACAGTACGGCGGAGGCGCACGTGGTCCGGATGTTTGCATATCTTGAATCGATCGGTAAGATGAAGTCCTGCTCATGAGTCTTGTGCACTGAAGGGGTGAGCCTACGTGATTCCTGAAGAACAGAAATTCCGCAGTCAGATAGAGGAAATGGTCAGCCGCCGCGATTACGACGCTGCCCTTCAGTTTGCCGTCCGGCAGGCGGATGCCGCCTACGCGCGTCACCTGTATCAGCAGGCGGCGAGTTTTATCGCCATTCTTCTTGAGATCTACCGGAATCATGACGTCACGCAATGGAAGCTGCTGGTCGTGGCCTATCGCAAGCTTGTCGCGCTGGACAACCAGGTCGGGGACAGTACGGCGACCGTCAGAGACCTCGTCAGCCTGGGGCGCGTGTGCGTCCGTGACGGAGATTTTGATACGGCCCTTGCTGCATGTGATTCGGCGGTAAATCTGGAACATCGCAATATCGACGCGCTCAATCAGAAGGCACGGGTCCTTGCCTACAAGCGTCAGTACGCCGAGGCGTTCGCTGTTCTTGAACAGAGCCTCGCCATCTCGGAGGATAATCCCAGGACGCTGTTCCTCAAGGCGGGGATCCTTGCGAACGATGGACGTTTTTCCGAAGCGCTCAAGGTGTATGAGCAGGTCCGTCTCCTGAATCCGTCCTATCCAGAGCTGGGTCGTGTGATCGCCGAGATCAAGCGTGAGCTGGACTGGAAGGCAAAAGCCGTCGAGGGGGCGTCTGTTACCTCCGTCCATACCGAACACAGCGAGAGCGACACGGTGCCTGCCATTGAACGGAAAGCCAGGTCCGGCAAGGAAGAGCAGCAGGAACAGCCGGCTGAAGATTATCTGCAGCGATTGTACGATGAAGCGGTCGGCGAAGGACAGCCGTCGTCTTCTTCCGGGGCGGCGCAGCAGGAGACAGGGAATATTCCGGCGGCAGAGAGTCAGTCCGCAGGGCCCGCGATGGAAACGATCGAGCTTCCACAGGAACCGGAACGCGGACGGGAACAGGATGTGGTTTCTTCCGCTGTGCCGGAGGGGTCTCCCGCTATGGACATTCTCCTGCCGGCACCGGTCCAGTCCGAGGCGTCGGCGCTGACCCCGCCTCCGTTCTCCGCCCAGCATACTGTCGTTCAGAAACAGCAGGCTGTCGGAGAAGCCGACAGGGCCGAGATGGAAGAGCAGCTCATCTGTATCCTCAAAGATCTGGACAGCGGGACGCTCAAAGCCGACAGTCTGACGGAACGTCTTGCCGCCGTGCAGGGAGTGCAGATCCCGCTTGCGCTGGGGATCCTGTTCCTCAATTTTTTCCATGCTCCCCAGGATATGGGCGCTCTGGAGGACCTGCTGACCTGGCTGGCGGATCAGCATCTGAGCCGCCTTCCTCTGTATGTTCTCGACTATGCGGTAGCGACGGGGGTGACCCTGGAGACGACCAGTCCGGTCATCGGGGACGTTTTGCTGCATGCCGATCCAGAGCTCATGAGTTCTCCTCTCCGGGCGCAGCGTGCCGAATTGCTGCTTGCGCATGGTGATACGGCGGGGTATGTTGGCGAAGAGCTGGCGGCTCTCCGCGCGGCGGCGCCGGGCGTTTCCCGCGAAGCGGTCGTCCGCCAGATGGAGCAGATTCTCGGCAAATGCAGCGATAATCCTGCGTGCGTTCAGAGCATTCTGAATGCAGCGGCTGGTCTCGGTGTCCAGGATCAGGTGATGGAACGTATCGCCGCCGACCCCGTGCTCTCCGGCATCCCCGCATTTGAAGAAGCGGTAGTGACAAGGCTTGAGCATGAGGATGTTGACGAATCCTCCTTTCTGGAGCATGAAGCGCTGTTTCAGCGGGTCACTTTTGGTCCCGAGAAAGCAGCGATCCTGCGTCGTATCCTTGCCAAAGCGGTCAACCCCACGGTCCGGCACAAAGCGCTGCAGTGTCTGCTGGTCCTTGCGACCCCCAACAGCGACGAGATCGGCGAGCTGGTCGGACTCATGGCCAAGGACCACGATACGACCAACGCCATGTACGTCCTGCAATATATGGTCGACCACCACGCCGATATCGAAAACGGGCGCTTCCTGCTGGAACGGCTTGGCAAGATCATTACAGCGGGCTACGAGGACAGGTTCGGCCTTGGACTTGCCGCCGATGCCCTGCAGGAACCTGAGCTTGCCGCCGGCTTTTATTGCGATGCGCTGCGGGCGCATCCGGGTGACCCGGATGCGACGAAGCATGCTGTGGCGGCTCTTGTTGCAGCACATGATTACGACCTGCTGGAGGACGTTGCAGGACTTTCGCACCTGACGCCGGATCAACTGGAGACGGTGGTCGATGCGGCGCTGGCCGTTATGCCGGAGGGAACGGATCCGGGATCGGCAAAACTTGTGAGCGCCTGGACGTCGTATGTGGGAGGGCGGTACGAGGAGGCTGTCGCTGCAGCGTCTTCAACGGTTCGTGCCGGCGGCGACCCGCAGTTTTATCTCCCGATGGCGCTGTCGTTTGTCAAGCTTGGACTGCCGGAACTGGCTGTCCGGGAACTGGACCGTGGTCTGCGTTCACCGGCGATCGACGCCCGGACCAGGATCGCCCTTATGTACCACAGCGCCGTGATCCAGCTTTCGCTGGGGAATACGGCGCAGGCTGCTCATCTGTTGCAGGAGGTCCGGGAACAGGCGCCGGAATTCCGCGACGTCGATACCCTCCTCAGCAAGTGCGGCAGTGAGGGCGCCAGGATTCTCAACTTTTAGGATGCGGGGGACACGTGGACGATAGAAGATCGGTAGGAAGTATCCTGCTGGCGAGGAATTATATCACAGAGGAGACGCTGCAGCAGGCGATCAAAGCACAGCAGAGCTCCAATGAGCCGCTCCTCAAGATCCTGATCGATCAGGGAGCCATCAATGACAACATCAAGGCGCGTGTTCTTGCCGAGCAATGGCACATGCCTTTCGTCGATGTTCTCCAGAAGGACATTACAGCCGACGTGCTGGCGCTGGTTGACCAGGAGCGCGCCAAGCGCTACGGATTCATTGCCTTTGAACGTGCCGGAAACGGTGTAGTCAATATCGCTCTCAGCGATCCGACCAATATCGAGCTCATGGATTATCTGCTGGCGACGTACGGGCGGGATACGCAATTCTTTGTGGCAGCCAAGGACGCCATCTACGGCGCCATTGAAAAGTACTATGTCGTCGGCAATTCCATCAAGGAAGCCAGCAGCGAGGCAAAGACCGAGATCCTGTCGGAAGCTTCGGATGAGATCAGCATCGAACAGCTGCGTGAGATGGGTCAGGACGCGCCCGTCATCCGTCTGGTCAATACCCTGATCACGCAGGCCATCGTGGAACGTGCGTCGGATATCCACATTGAACCGCAGAAGGATCACCTGCGTATCCGGTACCGTATCGACGGCATCCTGCAGGAACGGCAGAAGCTCCCGCACAATATCCAGCCCGGCGTCCTGTCCCGCGTCAAGATCATGGCCGGCATGGACATCGCCGAACGGCGCAAGCCGCAGGACGGACGCATCTCGCTGCGTATCGAAAACCGCAGCATCGACTTCCGTGTCAGCTCGCTGCCGACGATCTTCGGGGAGAAGATCGTGCTGCGTATCCTGGACAAGAGCAGCGCTACCGTTCCTCTGGAGCAGCTCGGGTTCCTTGAAGACACGCTCAAGGCGTTCAACAGTGTGATCAACCAGCCCTACGGCATGATCATCATTTCCGGCCCGACCGGCGCGGGCAAGACGACGACGCTGTACTCCGTGCTCAATCGCCTCAATACCTCGGGCAAGAACATCGTGACCGTCGAGGACCCGGTGGAGTACCAGCTGGACGGTCTCAATCAGGTGCAGGTCAACAACAAGGCCGACCTCACGTTTGCCAACGCCCTGCGTTCCATCCTGCGGCAGGACCCGAACATCATCCTGATCGGCGAGATCCGGGACAGTGAAACAGCGCAGATCGCCATCGAGGCGGCCCTCACCGGTCACCTGGTACTGGCGACGCTGCATACCAACGACGCTCCGTCGGTCGCCACGCGTCTGATCGATATGGGGGTCGAGCCCTTCCTTATCGCCTCGTCCCTGATCGGAGCGACGGCTCAGCGTCTGGCCCGCAAGATCTGCCCGGACTGCAAGGAACCGTATCATCCGCCGGTTGCCGCACTGGAAGGCCTTGGGCTTTCCGCACGCGACAAGATCGAGGATCTGACCTTTTATCGGGGTGTCGGCTGTCCCAAGTGTCACGGCACCGGCTACCGTGGACGGACCGGTATTCACGAGATGATGAAGGTCGACGACGATGTGCGGCGTCTGATCCTGCACAAGGCGAGTGCACGCGACATCTCTCAGATGGCTCGCTCCCACGGCATGCGGACATTGCTGGAAGATGCCCTTGTCAAAGCCACCGAAGGGATCATATCGCTAGAGGAAGTCCTCCGCGTCGTCTCAACGGTCGAAGCGGAAGAATGAAGGAGCGGGTATGACGGCAGCAGTGACAAGCATGGCGGTGGAACATTCAATCGATATGATGACTATTCTCAGGACGGCGGCCGAGCAGAATGCGACCGATATTCATCTGCAGGCGGGCGTCCCCCCTATCCTGCGCATCCAGAAGCGTCTCGTCGCCCTGGGGACGGAGCGGCTGACGCCGGAGCGCGTGGAGGAACTCATGTTCCCGATCATGAGCGACCAGCAGAAGGCGCTCTACCGGCAGAACATGGAATACGATTTCAGCTATGGCATCAAAGGCTTGGCGCGGTTCCGCATCAATGTGTTCCGCCAGCGCGAGACCATGGCGGCGGCGCTGCGCAAGATCCCATACGATATCCCCGCGCTCGAGTCGCTGGGCGTCCCGCCGGCGGCGCTGGAGTTTCCCAAGCTGAACCGCGGGTTCGTTCTTGTGACCGGGCCGACGGGGCATGGCAAGTCGACGACGCTGGCCTCGGTCATCGACCGTATCAACAGGGACCGCCAGGCGCATATCATCACGCTGGAGGATCCCATCGAGTATCTCTTTCAGCACAAACAGAGCGTTGTGGTCCAGCGGGAGCTGGGGACGGACACGCACAGCTTTGCCAACGCGCTGCGCTCCTGTCTGCGCGAGGACCCCGACGTGATCCTGGTGGGGGAGATGCGGGACCTGGAGACGATCGGCGCTGCGCTGACCGCGGCCGAGACGGGCCACCTGGTCTTTGCCACGCTGCACACCAACAGCGCCGCGCAGACCATCGACCGTATCATCGATGTGTTTCCGCCGTACCAGCAGCAGCAGATCAAGACTCAGCTCGCAGGCGTCCTGTCCGCGGTCATGACTCAGCAGCTGCTGGTCAGGAAGAACAACGACGGGCTGGTCCTTGCCTCCGAGGTGCTGCTGGCAACGCCGGCGGTCAAGAACCTGATCCGCGAGGGCAAGGCCTACCAGATCCCCTCGATCATGCAGACGAACACCGCTATGGGCATGATGACCATGGATCAATCCCTCGTCAATCTGGTGAGTCGTGGAGCGATTTCGTACGAGCAGGCGCTGGATCATGCGTTTGATCCCAGGGAAGTACAGCGTCTGACAGGTCGGGCGTAACAGAGGAGACAGATCATGGCTGAATACAACTACCTTGCTTCTGATCATGCGGGCGCGACTCAGCGCGGCACGGTGACGGCGGCCACGTCCCATGAGGCGGCCGAGCTGGTCCGTAACCGGGGGCTGGTTGTTATCCACCTGTCCGCTGTCAGCGCACGGCCGGGAGGGGCCGCCCTTGCGCTGTTCGGCTCCAAAGAGGTATCGGTGGGCGGCAAGCCGGAGCAGCTGGCGGCAGGGGGCGGGGTCAGCG
>CAZEWU010000022.1:0-10869 GCA_964516155.1 uncultured Caldisericota bacterium | reverse complement strand
CGGCAACCTGCGGCCAGTCCTCTGCTCGCATGTCCTCGATTGTCCATTCCATGTGGCGCCTTCCTTGCGCTCGTCTGCGCTTCGCCGGTCGGCGATCAGCTTGACTCTCCCTTTCCCGTCTGGTTGCAGGGCACTCGGCTGATATAATAGCAACGAGCAAGAAGGTCCCCACCGTCAGCAACGCCGGGATGCCTACACAGCCGATGAATTCTGCGGTCGCAGGGCGTCAGTTTCCTTATTTGAGGGGATCCGGCCGAACACAAGGTACTTCGACAAGGAGTGATAGCAATGAGCGAAAAGACATCGGTTCAGAAGAAGGTGTGGGCGTTCGTCCTCCTGATGGGCATTGTCAGCCTGTTTTCTGACGTGACCCATGAAGGAGCAGCCAGCATCATGGGCGCGTACCTGAACCTCGCAGGGGCATCGGCGGCGGTCATCGGATTCATTTCCGGCCTGGGAGAGCTGGTTGGCTATTCGCTGCGCCTCCTGACCGGGTGGATCACCGACAGGACGAAGAAGTACTGGCCGATGACGATCTGGGGCTACATCCTGGATTGTGTGGCTATCCCCGCGCTTGCGCTGGTGCCGAAGGGTGGATGGATCTGGGCGTGCGCTCTCATCGTGGCTCAGCGCGTTGGAAAGGCTGTCAAGAAGCCCGCAAAGGACACGATCATCTCGTTCGCGGCTTCTCAGAGCGGTGCGGGAAAGAGCTTCGCCGTCGAGGAGTTCCTCGATCAGCTGGGTGCCATTCTCGGTCCGGTCCTCGTTTTTGTCATCATGCTGCTGAAAGGCACCAGAACTGACTTCTCAGCCTATGCGCTGTGTTTCGCCGTCCTCGGCATCCCCGCGGCTCTGACCATCACCCTCCTGCTTGTTGCCCAGAAGCGGTATCCGGAACCGGAGAAATTCGAGCCCCCGGCGAAGGAAGTGCAGCCGTTCCGCATGAACCGATCCTTCCTGTTCTACATTGTGGCCATCAGTCTGTTCGCGTGTGGATTCATCGACTTCAGCATCATCACGATGCATACGGTGAAGACGGGGCTGGTCCCGCAGAATGCGGTCTCGCTCATCTATGCCGGCGCCATGGCGGTGGATGCGTTCGCGGCACTCTTCTTCGGCTGGCTGTTCGACAAGCGTGGCATCAGGGTGCTCATGCTGTCCAGCCTCATGGCGGCACCGTTTGCTGTCCTCATCTTCGGCATGACGGCGCGGTGGGCGTTGTTCCTTGGCGTTGCGCTCTGGGGTGTGGGCATGGGCGCAGAGGAATCGATCCTGAAGGCCGCTGTGACCAGCATCGTGCCAAAGCAGAGCCGTTCATCGGGCTTCGGGATCTTCCAGACATCGTTCGGGGTGTTCTGGTTCCTGGGCAGCTGGCTCATGGGAGTTCTCTACGACCATTCGCTGCCGTCGATGGTGGCATTCTCCGTCGTCGTGCAGCTTGCAGCGATCCCGTTCTTCTGGCTGTCGGACCGTGCACATCGTCTCGGGTCTCCCACCGTGTAGGGCAGCTACATGTGGGACGTGTTTATTGAGTTGTGCAAGTCAGGGGCTGGAACCCCGCATTGTACCGTTGGCGTTTTGAAATGACGCAACATTTCTCGCGCGAAGAGGATGATGACAGGGAAGCCGATTTGATGACAAACGGAGGTCGTTTTCGGGCAAGAATGGCAGAAATGTCAGGAGAATACAGGCGTCAGCATGAATGCAAGAAAACGGGCACGAATCACGGAATCTGGATACAAATCAGGAAAATGGCAGACGAAACGATCCTTGATCGGATGCCCGCCTCGCCGAGATGCTACACTGATTTCCTACGCTTGATCACAGACCATGCTCTTTGCAGAGCATCTCCCGTCCATTTCCATGCTTGCGGCGGCAGCACGACATACAGTACGCTCAGGACCACCCATAGCCAGAAGACAGCAAGGGCAAGAGACGGCGGTGTGATCAACAAGAGCAGGACGAAGTAGGGAGCGAAGATGGCCTCGTACGGCTCGCAGAACAGTATTGCGATGGAAGGGACAAAACGACTCAGCTCGCTGATGTGGTTCCCCGAAAGGTGGAATACGCCACTCACAGGAAGGGACAGCGCCGCCAGGACCGGAGGCACTGGCACGCTGCCGTGAATATCCTCGTTGAAGACGTCTCTTAACATCCTCCAGAGACTTCCTTCGCGTGCCAATACGGCGCACTCATAGAACCCTCCGAGTACCAGAGTCGTCAACAACAAAAGGGCAACGAACTTCTTCAGAAACGGTCGGGTGATGGGCAGGTGCCGCAAGGCAACGATGACGACGACAGCTGCAACAATCGAGGCTACTACTGCCACAGTCAGTACGCATACGACCTGGTACTTGGCTGAATTGTATGAGACCACGGTTGCCGCGGCGAAAAGAACTCCCAGCAGAACCACGATCGAACCCAGGGTGCCCCCGATCTCCGGACTTCGTGGGTTTTCGCTGTCCGGGGTCGTCCGCTGGTGCACCGGCATGACGGTGGTTCTCATGGGGTCTTCCTGATTGCTCATGAGTAGCCCCCTCCACCCCAGTCGTAGATGAGCCACGGCGAAACGGCATTGTCTCTTCTGAGCAGAATGCCCCACGTGTACGTGAGGTCATCCATTCCTGATGCGCCATCGGCAGGGTCTCCGCCGGTGTCCTTGCTCTTGAAGTCGAACACCACTTCAAACACCTTCTTGTTCTCCTCACGGGACGCCAGTTCTTTGACGCTCAGGAGCTTCACATGGTCTACCCGGGAGAGTCCCCACGAGATGCCCTTCTTATCCGGGGTCATGGTCCGCTCCAGTCCAGCAAGGTCCTTCTCGTTCCAATACCTGAAATGCTCTCTCACGACCTGCTCGGCAGCCATCGAGGACTGCTTCGTCAGAGACAGTTCTGTCGGAAACGGCATGCTCACTGGCAGAAAGAGGTTATTGATGCCGTTTCCCGTGTTCTCGGCGCCGAGCTCGTCAACCTTCGCGAGGGCAGTCATGGATTCGTTCTCGGCGTACGACGTGATGCTGACGCCCGGGACGAGATCAATGCGTCCGTAGAGGATGCTGTCAGCTCCGTCCAGGAGCCAGTACCTCTTGGTTGTCCCTACTGTGGTGGTGACACAGTGGACGCCACCCCCGCAGTCGAAACTGCCCGTGACCTTCTCTATCCCTGCCACCTTGGCGATCATGGCAAGAACATTCTTTCCGGCTTTCCATCCAGTATTGCTGTCCGGCAGGTACTGCGATGCGTTCATGTAGGTGAGCGGCGTTACCAGGGTCGAGGCAGGGATGCGGTCCTTGGAGACGTTATATGTTAAGGCCGCATTGCCATGGGCGCGGGTGTCGAAGAGCAGGAACCATGGAGCGTAACGGGAGAACAGCAGTGCGCCGGGCAGCGTCCCGGCAGTGTGCGTCAGGAGCACGGGACGGTCCTGTGCGGCAGGCTCGACCGTGTCACCTCCCAAAAGACTCATGCCCGGAAGCATGATCGTGCCCCAGTAGAACTTGTCGTGGCCCTGCTCATCGTCGATAGAGTAGAGAAACGTCAGTTCCTGCGTCTGCAGCAAGTCGGCAATTCCAAGGATGTCCTTGCGCACGATGTAGGTGTGCTTGACCGGATTCCCCGTTTCCGGGACAACGTTCTCCTCAAGGACTGATATGTTGAGCCAGCGTGGCTGGAAGTCACAGACGGGGCGCTCATCGATGCAACGTTTCGCACCGGTCAGTGCGGAATAGAGGTACAAATTCGTATGAGTCCCGGTTGCTGCGAACTTCTGCAAATCAGTTGTCTTCGAAAACGCGGGCATGGTATCCCATGCGATGATCTTGTTGAATGGGTCGAACGCAAAGCGTCCGGCAGGGACGTTGAGCTTCTGGGAGACAGGGACGATGGAGACAGCTGAAACGTCGTTTCTGTCGATACGAAATTGGACCAGGGAGAACACGTACCCTCATCCCTGTGGGACGGCTGCGGCGGTGAACGTGGACGTATCCAGATCATCTCCGCCCGCCTCGAAACTCCACACCCCGAACTTGTCGAAGACCCCGGTGCGGTGACCGTCCAGAGCATCGGTAGCAGCCGGTACTTCGATGGTCTGGACGAGCTTGCGGGGGTCGATCCTCCAGATGTCGATGTGCGTGCCGTCTTCGCGGTAGATCGCGACATACTTGCCACCGAGTGAGACGCGCCAGTCCAGCATGGGATCGTCGTTTGCGAAAACCGTCTTGACAGTCCCCGTCTGTGGAGCGCGTCGAATGGTCCTGCGGTCCGACCGCACGAAGTAGGCATAACCTCCGTGGTATTCCACGGAGTGGTAGAGATCGTGGTTGATGGTGTCGTCCGCATCGAGCGTGCGCCAGACCGTGCCGTTCTCTCCTCCTGCACTGCGCCAATCCACCGGACGCGACCGCAACTGCACTCCGTCGGTCGTGAACAACTCGATCGACTCGAACGCGACACCGCTGTCGCTCACAGGCGTTGTGAGCCTGCATCCTGTTAGCAGACTGGTGATGAGCAAGATACCCATCAACGCACCAATGACACGATGGATACGTGGTTTCATAGTTCTCAACACGGGCCGTTCGTGTTTCATGTTGCCCCCTTCGGTGCCAGGAGTGGGGTTCTGAAAGGACCAAGTGCGGTTCATAGCCGATGACCTCGTTCTAGAAAACGGTGAGGCAACTCATTACGAACAGGATGAGGACGCACACCAGCAGCAGTACCACGAAACCTACTATCGCTTTGTTGCGCATCTCTCCAGTTCTCGTTTCAGGCGTCTTGTCCTCTGCCTCTTCGTGTTCCATGGCTTTCCCCACCTACGACCTGACCGCATCGTCAATCAGCCATTTGCCGTTGACCTTCTTGAGTGTGAGCGTGACGGGAGTCTCTCCTGCACTGCTGCTCGACGCCGTCACCAGGATGATGTTCCCTTTTGCAGTGTATGACGTATCATCGATCTTCTGGACGGAGTCAACTCTGATACTGTCCGGATATGGGCCCGTCATTGGTCTTCCCGGGACAACATCTGCATAGGTGGTGAACTCCTGGTAAAGGCGGTCGGTGATGAGCCGTTTCAGATTCGCGTCAACGCCTGCAACGGTACGGGCACTCATCTCATGCCGTACGACGTCATACTGAACCTCCAGCTCGTCTTGAAGGTCCATGGCTTCGTACTCGTGTACGCTGACAGTTTCCTTCCCATCACTCGTCTTGGTTATTGCCAGATCTCGTCCATCCGCTGTATGCAATACCCTCTTGCCAGCGACGACACGAACGCCAACTCCCCTCTCTTTGATCAGAAGGGCCAGAGACGCCTCGCTGCTGTCCGGAAAGTCCTTCAGGCGTGCCCCGAACTCGCCGACAACCTGGTAGATCGCATTGACGTCAGCTGAGCTCGGCAACGACCGCGAGGGTGCGCGAAACCAGAAGTACCCCACAACAGAAAGGATGAGAAGCAACACCACGCTGACGACAATGAACCGCACCAGTCTGTTGATCATGTGATGTCCCTCCAACGCGTGCTGTCTTTCAACAAAGGCGTTGGCGTGATACCTGGTCACCAGCGCCATCGGCGCGCCGCATCTGTGCGGCATCGCAGCGGAAAACCCTCTTTCCATGATTAGTATAGCGCGCTAGTTATGCATATGACAAGCGTCAACAGAAAAGGGCGGGATTTCAGCACTTCACTCCGCCCGAGCGTCTTCTTGGACCAAGAGAGCAGCCGTTGAAGAGGGTTCTGTGTCACAGACGTGTTTCTCAGTGCCTGCAGGACAATCACCATGCCGCCGTCATCGATTACACAACTCTATTTCCAAGTTACACAACTAATTTCGATATTACACAACTTATTCCCAGATTACACAACTCTATTTCGATTCCCAAGACTGGAGACTGTAAATAGAGTTGTGTAATTCAGGAACCGGAACTCCGCATTGTACCGTTGGCGTTTTGAAATTACACAACATTCTCAAGAGGACGAGGATGATGACAGAACGACCGAGTTGATGACAAGCCGCAAGCCATTTCGGAGAAGAAATGGCAGAAGTGTCAGGAGAATGCGGGTGTCATCGTGAATGTCGAAAAACCCTCACGAATCGCGGAATCCGGAGACGAATCAGGAAAACGAAAGACGAAACGGCTGAGGCCAAGATTGGTGCTGGCGGCGCCATGCGCGATGCTAGCCTGCCCAACAGAATCAAAGTCATGAAACAGCCGAAGGGAAGGCTATGACCCCCTACGTCGTCGAAGGCTTGCAGCGATCCTGGCAATCGCAGTCCTCGCCCATGCCCGCACTCTCGATGGCGACAGAATATACAGAAGGCTTGGAACGATCCACAGCAGCCAGAAGACCGGAAGCGCCAGCCATGATGGAGAAACAACCAGCAGAGCGAGAGGAACGAAGCCCGGCAACATCAGTACGGACTGAACGAGCAGCTGAAGCATGTATACCGGGTTCGGCAGGAAGTAGAAACCGACGAAGTGTCTCACAAGCGATGGGAGCCAGCGTCGCTGGACTGCCATTGACTCTTGCCAGGACATGGGGCTCTGATCCGTGAATCTGGGCACGATGCTGTTGACGAGACCGAGGCATTCCTTGTTGAACTCTTCTTCGGATTGCTCGGGGTAAGTGGATATGAAGAAGCGCAAGGTTGTCTTGCCGCGAGTTACCGTGGTGACCAGGCGCTCGGGTCGTCCCGGCACGTCTGGCACAGCGTCTGCACATAGACCCCACCAGAAGATGATCCGAGCGCCCACGTCCCTGGAAGCGCCAGAGACCCTGCGGGTGACTCCCTCCCCGGTATCCATTCCCCACGTATTGGGGGACTGAGCGTAGAGTGGCTGTGGTTCCATGGTGCTTGCGCGGAAGAACGTTTCTCCTCGAACGGCGCGGAAGCTCGCATAGGCGTGAAGGAGAGGAGTACAGACCAGGAATACACATATGAATGCCACTTTGACCCAGTGCCGTAGTCTACTCATCGCGTGGACCTTTTGCCGTTGCCTGATTCCTGACCCTTCTCCACAGCAGCTTTGCTCCGCCTTTCATCCACATCCATGCTCTCGACGGCAGCACGACATACAACACGCTCAGGACGACCCACAGCCAGTAGACGGGGAGAGCGAGGAAGTGAGGGATGATGAGGAGGAGCAACAGAATGGGGACCGAGGTCATGAGCGCATACGGGGTGAAGATTGTCCATCTGAATACTGGCACAAACGCTGGCAGTCCGAGAAGGATTCCAGGTATGCCTTCTGTCTGGATTCTCGTGGTCATGAGACCCTGGGCAACCCAGCGTGCCAATTCGTAGAAACCGCGAGCATTGAGCACCAGCCCAACAACGAGAAACATGCAGAGAAAGGGACGCATCTGTGCGCGTTTCTCGATGGCCATCAACAGGAAACCAAAGCCAATGAACGGAGCGACATACGGCGCAATGAACAATATTGCGTCTGGACCGCCGATCCCGAACATGGCTGATATGTACCCCAGTACGGTTGCCAGAACAGGCCACAACCAGAACCACTTGATGGCTTTCTTGCAGAGACTTGTCATACTGCCGTTGCGTGGATTGTCAGACATCTTCTTCGCATCCACGGTCGGGACAACAGTCTTGTCGTCTTCTTTGTCTTCCATGGCGCCTCCTTCGGTGCCGGTTATCTGAGCCGTGCTTCGATTGCCTTCCACAAGAAGTATACGGCGAGACCAAAGAAAGACGAAGCTTGAGGACAAGATCCCAGGACTCGGGCAGGAGAAGCACGGGACTGTAACCTCAAAGCGGCTCTGGAAGCGCCACGAAGGAGTATCGGGAGGGAGCGGAGCCGGCGGGGGCGACAGGAGAGCAGTCACCATGCAGCCATCATCAATTACACAACTCTATTTCCAAATTACACAACTTATTTCGAAATTACACAACTAATTTCCAAATTACACAACTAATTTCCAAATTACACAACTCTATTTGCACACCCCACAGTGGAGACTGTAAATAGAGTTGTGTAATTCAGGGACCGGAACTCCGCATTGTACCGTTGGCGTTTTGAAATTACACAACATTTCGCGGGCGACGAGAATGATGACAGGGAAGCCGATTTGATGACAAACGGAGGTCGTTTTCGGGCAGAAGTGGCAGAAACGTTGGTCCGATAGTGGCGTCAGCACGAATCCGGAGAATCGTTAAGGAACCGGGGAATTCGGAGATTAGCCCTGGTTTTGGTAAATCAACCCTGCAATTAAGTCAGAGCCCCTCTGCAGAAGACTGCGGAGGGGCCGGGAACATCCGTATGATTCTGGCACTTACGCCGGTCGAAGAACCGGATTAAGAAGCGAGATGTCGTTTTCTGCCGTCTCGACAGGAGTGTCCTGGTTCACTTGTACCGTGTCCAGTTCTTGCTTGATTGGCCGAATTTGAGCGATCTGCTTCTTGGTCCTGGGATCCTGCGAACGAATCTCGTACTGCATCTGCATGTTGATCCAAAAAGCGACCGTGGTGCCGAAGTAGCGCGAGAGCCTTTGGGCGGTATCCAGACTGATACTGCGCTTGCCATGCAGGATCTCTGAAACGCGCGTCTGCTGCATCTTCGTCTCTTTGGCCAGCTGATAGGCCGTAATGCCATACTCATCCAGAAACTCTGTTTGAAGAAGTTCTCCAGGCGTTGGTTCATGCAGTTCTCTCACAGGTCACCTCTTGCGCCGATGATACTCAACAATGCTAACTTCCGTGGCTACGCCATGGTCAAAGTGGAAACAGATTCTCCACTGGTCATTGATTCGAACAGCTACTTTCCCAACCAGATTGTCCTTGAGTTTTTCAAAGCCGTTGCCATGCGCTGCTCCAAGATCCATCCAGTTGGACGCCAGATTGATCCTGAGAAGCCTGTTCAGTGCCGCCTGCTGGATATCCTCCGGCAACTTCGACGAAAACTGTCTGTTCCAGATCTTCTCTGTTTCTTTGTCGCCAAAGGAACGGATCACGGTAGTATGATATCGTTATGCAATACTATTGTCAAGCGGCAATATGGACCATTCTTTGAATATGTCATCTGATTCATCTCCTCAACGTCACGTAGGTGTGTTGCCGGATGTTCTACGCCGAACCACAGACCAAGCTTTCTGGAGAGCATGTCCTGTCCATTTCCATGCTCGCGATGGCAGGACGTACAAGATCCCTGAGATGACCAGTGCCCAGAAGATCGGCAGAACCAGCCAGGACGGAACCACAATCAGCAATGGAAGGATCACCCATCCTGGCAATCCTGCAACCATCGAGGCAAACTCACTGAGTCCAACTGTTGCCGCATCTGCAGGGAAGATGGTGATCGAGAATGCGCTGATGAACGCGATTTTTGCGCGCAGTGTTCCAGACAAGGGATGCTTCTCGACTCCCTGGACAATGCCGGCAAGAAGTCCTGGATAGCGCTCTTCGAAAGCCTGGTCGGAGAGTCTTGTTTTCACATCGATGCAGAGAGTGGATCGTTGCCCTTCCTCTGTGATCCTGCGGAAATACCAGGCTCTCCCCAAGTCATCGCGGCTTGGCGGCGGATCGAGCGGAGGCGGGACGTGGAGCTTCCTGCCATAGGACAGGGTAAGTGTCAAGGACGAGTACGCATCGTACCCGTCAGGTGCTCCCTCGCTCAACCTCTGTTCCCACACCACAACTGACGGTTCGTACCACACGCTGCCACGTGCCCCTGGCAGCGACGTCACAACGGCAGAGAACCCGTCGCCCCCGCACGCGCGGAACTGGGCATAAACAAACAGGATGCCAGTGCAGACAATCAGGGTATACACAATGATGCCCTTCATCCAGCGCTTTCTTCGGTTCATCGGTGCCGTTGTTCCCATATCTGCCTCCAACAGGCGCTCTCAACAACAGTATCATCATCATGGGAAGCGCTGTGTCAGCGTCTTGAGCGCTCGTGAAGATCGGTCCGACAGTCGCGGAAGAAAGCGCCCCATGTATATGGGGTTGGGTCTTTGACACCACGACGTTTTGAGAGACGCCAGAGGAGGGTATTAGGAAGAAAGACCACGAAAGCCACGAAAGGGATTGCCAGCACAATACCGATTATTACGTTAATGGTTTCCTCCATCTCGCCTCCCGTGACGCTACATTGATTTCTTGCGCCAGACCGCAGACCAGCCTTTCCGCAGTGTGTTGCCTATCCATTTCCATGCTCTCAGCGGCAGTACAACGTACAGGATGCTCAGGACGACCCATAGCCAGTAGACGGGAAGAGCCAGGAAGTGCGGGATGACAAGAAGCAACAGGAGAAAGAACGGTCCGGTGAGAGGCGCATAGGATTGGACCAGTGCCCAGGGGATAGCAGCAAGCGAATCGTAGTCGTTGGCGAAGGGAGGCCGTGTAACGATAGAATGAACGTAAGTATCTACCATCGCTTCTATCGGTGTCTGGTTTGATGAGAGATGGTAACGTTGCATCAATTCTTGGAAGAAATGTCCTCCGCTTGCCATTGTTGCACATGCGAAGTTCGTCTGGATGAGTACGATGAGTGAGAGGACTATGACAAACTTCAGGAAGCGATGGAGGACAGGGCGCTGACGCAAAGCGATGACGATGAGGACCCCTCCCAGAATGGGAGAGAAGAACGTCCCCACGTAATACATCCAGTACCCGATAGAGAGTTGTCCTGCTGTAGACAGCAATGCAGCCGTTGCCGGTCCAATCGGCCACGCAAGGAAGATGAATATCAATCGTCCTGTGAGTCTCGTCACAGGTACGGACGGAGTGTCTCTCCTGGCTATTGGAACGATGTCACCCTCCATGTTGCCCCCTTCGGCGTCAGCTATGAAGACAGTCGTCCTGTGATCAGTCTCATGATCGTGCCACATCGTCAATCAGCCATCTGCCATTGGTCT